>JAQBTZ010000099.1 GCA_027624675.1 bacterium | reverse complement strand
GATGTAACGCATGTGGATATTTGGAAAATTACGCTAAATAGATAATTTTTTTTTAATAAATAAAAGTCTTATACTAATATATTCTTTCGTACTCCATAAATACAAAGTACTAATTATTTTAGATTCTTCGCCAGTAGACTCAGAATGACGAAATTAGAGGTTTAAAACAGTTTCGAGGAACGTTAATTAGTATCTAATGGTTATTCTTGTAAATGTGCTAATTACCCCATTAAACCGTTTAACTAATGACTACAATAAAACAATATGTTAAATTGTATTTAAACTATGAAAAAAAATATCTTAGTCTTAAGTTACGAGTATCCTTTACCTTGGGATGGTTTAGCTAGTGGTATCTATGAGCTTGTTACCAATATTGCTCGTTTAACTGTAGATTCATCTACTCGTGTTTTTGCAGGTTCAGTTGGTACTGCAATTGAAAATCCAGAGCTTAATATTAAGGTTAGAAAAGGACCGAGGGCTCGAAAATATATCTCTCTTTACTTAACTACCTCATTATTTGCATACTTCTATTATCTTGGTAAAAAAATTAAGGGTGAAGTTGATATTGTTCATGGACATAACCACATCACTTTTTGGTTTAACATACACAAACTTTTATTTGGATTTATTGATAAAACCCCATACATTTTAACTTTACATTCAACAGCAAGTGGTAGAAAAGCCCAGATTGATGAAAAACTTCCTTTCTTTACTCAATATTTCGAATGGCCTTTACACCAACTTTCAGACAAACTAGGCTGCAAAGTTGCTAATAAGGTAATATGTACTACTCAAAATGTATTAGATGAGGCAGTAAAATATTACGGACTTAACGAAAATAAAGCAGAGGTAATTACAGATGGAGTTAATATAAATACGTTTAATGAAAATGTTACAGATAATAGAAAAGCAAGGCACCTACAAGAAAAAAACATCTTGCTTTTTTACGGAACAATAAGTACTAGAAATCAGACCGAAAAGTTACTAAACGCTTTTACTAAAGCTAAAATCGAGAATAAGTTTTTGTATTTAATTGGTAATGGCGAAGAATCATATATCGAAAATCTAAGAAATATTTTAAACAAATTAGATATTACTCAAAACGTTGTAATTATCTCGAACACCGACTACTCAAAACTTCCTCCATACTTTGCTTCTGCAAATTTGTTTGTATATAACTCAGTTTACGAAGGATCTATTCAATCTATCTTACAATCACTAGCCTCTAACAAAACAACTATAGTTTCTGGATTTAAATCTACAGATGAAAAGCTTAACCAAAATCTAATCAAGATAGATAAAGATATTACAGAAAAAGATTTAGCAAATATGCTTGAGAGTTCTATCTTAAATACAAAACAGATTGATACACAATATATTAAAGCTAATTACAACTGGAAAAACATTGCAGAAAAATACATTTCGCAGTACCAACAAATAACAGGAGAAGTTTAATATGACAGTCCTTGTAACTGGAGTTGCTGGCTTTATTGGGTCAAATTTAGCTGAATATCTTTTAGAAAAAGGTGAAACTGTTGTTGGTATTGATAACTTTTCACCGTACTATGCAAAAAAATTAAAACAACATAATCTTACAACTATACCAAAAAGCAAAAACTTTATTTTTATTGAGGTTGACCTAACAGAGACTAACGCTATGCAAACTAAGGTATTTAAAAAATATAAAATTGATGCAATTGTTAATTTAGCTGGCTGGGCAGGAGTAACAGAATGCCATAAGCAACCATTAACATATGTATATAACAATACATTTGGAGTCGTTAATCTATTAGAGCTTGCAAAAGATTTTGGTATATATAAATTTTTACAGGCAGGAACATCTAGTCAATACGGTGACCTTCCAATCCCCTGGAACGAAGAAACGCAAACCACAACGCCTCCACAAATTTATGCCGCAAGTAAGGCATCAGCTGAATTATTTGGTTATTCATACTACAGAAACTACGGAATTAATTTTACTGCAATGAGATTTTTTAATGTTTATGGACCAAGACAACGACCAGAGATGGCTCTTCCTATGTTATTTAAATCACATTTACTAAAAAGACCTTTTCCTCAATATCAAGATCTAAACAAAACAGGCCGAGATTATACTTATGTTAAGGACATATGTGATGGAATATATAAAATCACGCAGAAAGAGTTAGGATATCAACAAATAAATTTAGGAAACGGAAACCCACAAACACTACAAGACTTAATATCAGCAACAGAAAAGGTAATTGGTGCTAAAATAGATCTAAAAAGAATGGAAGAAAGAATAGGCGAGGCAGAGGTTACTTATTGTGATAACACAAAAGCCAAAAAGCTTATTGGATTTAATCCAGAGTATGATATAAATAGTGGGGTAAAAGAACAATACGAATGGTTTATTGCTCAACCTGATTGGTATACCCTTGAAAAGTATTAAAAAAGGAATATCCTTATAGTAATTTATTAAGTTATATAAAAATATGGAAAATACAAAATTAATCTCAATAGTTATCCCTTGCTACAATGAAGAAAAAAATATCGAAAGATTTCCTAAAGAAATCATACAAGTTTTAAGAGATAGTCTTAAGTATCCATTTGAAATTATTGCCGTTGATGATGGTACTACTAAAGACAATACCTGGGGTGCATTAAAAAAAGTTGCAGAAGAAAATCCAGAATTTATTGCATTAAAACATTCTAGAAACTATGGGATGGGTGCTGCTTATCAATCTGCATTTGACGAGGCAAAGGGTGACTACATTATAACTTATTCTTCTGACTTAGAAATTCCTGCAGAATCAATAATTGACGTAGTGAAAGAATTGGATAAAGGATCTGATTTTGTTAACACATACAGAGCCGGACGATGGCAAGAATCATTGACAGGATCAATTATACGAAGAATCCCCTCAGAAATTGCAAATAAATTAATCCTAAAAATTTCCGGAGTACAAGTTAAGGATACAGGATCAGGGCTTAAAGGGTTTAGAAAATTTATTATTGATAACTTAAGAATTTATGGTGATATGCACAGATTTTTACCAGCTTACTCTAGTTTGTATACAAAAAAAATAAGTGAAATCGAAGTAAAATACCAGGAAAGAACATACGGCACACCTGCATATGGATCGTTAAAGAGAACTTTTGCAGTTTTCTTAGACTT
>JAQBTZ010000098.1 GCA_027624675.1 bacterium | reverse complement strand
AAGGCTTGACTTCCGAGTTCGGTATGGGATCGGGTATAACACTTTCGCAATAATCACCGGCGTAGAACTTATATATAATTATTTATCGTTGTAAATAGTGAAATATTGCAAAAATCAAACTCTTAGGATTAAGTTTTTTATGTATTCTTTTAATTGAATTTTGCCAAATAACTTATGTACTTTATTCGACAAATTCATACTAGTAAGAGCAGAAGCAAATCTTTCACCTAGCCTAGATGGCAAATATTTAATTCTAAAATTAAACATTCTTGCAACATCAATTATCCTATAACTTTTTTTATTAGAAATACTGTAGTGTCTACACTTGTTTCTTTTCCATGCCAAATGACATGTTTCAACTGTGTCACTAATATGAGTAAACCTACGTTTCTGGGTACCTGGCCTTACAACAGTTAAGTGTTCTCTGTTTTTAAATTGATTTTCAAAAATACCAATAACGGTTGCCATACTTCCAGTACCTATTTGTCTTGGTCCATAAACATTGTAAAAATATACTACTTCATACTTAAATTTAAACCATTTTTTTAAATTTTCTAAAAGCTCTAAATTTTTAGCTTTAGTAAAAGCATAAGGAGATAAATTTCTATCACCTCCATGATTTCCTATACTGGCAGATGTGGCAGAATAAATAAGTTTAATCTTATTATCCATACAAAATTTAAAAACAGCTCTTGTTCCCATCGAATTTGATTCAAAGCATTCATCAAATTTCTTAAAACTTTGATAAATTCTTGAAAACTCTCCAAAATGAAATACTGCGTTTATCTTTTTTCTTATTTTAAATAATTTTTTTTCAATTGATTTGGTATCACATTTCAAATACTTAACATTTTTATTTTTTATATGATTACTTATGTTGCCAGTTGTATAATTATCAATACTAATGATTTTTAATTCCTCAAATTTTAAAAGGTATTCGATTAAATTAGATCCAATAAAGCCTGCTCCTCCTGTTACAATAATATATTTGTTCATTTTTGTTTTATACTTTTTAAAAAATCAGCATAAGTTATTTTTAGACCTTCTTTAAAAGTAGTTTGAGCCTTCCATCCATATTTTTTAGCTATTTTTGTATCTACAATTTTTCTTGGAGTTCCATCAGGCTTTGAAAAATCAAATCTTATATTGAGACCTACATTTATTTCTTTCATAATTTGTTTTGCATAATCAATAATTTTCATTTCTATTCCACTTCCAATATTGATAAGCGTTTCTTTAGTTCTGGTGTTTAAAAAATAAATGCAAGCATCCGCAAGATCATCTACAAACAAAAGCTCTCTTTTTGGCTTACCGCTGCCCCATATAGTTATTGTTTTATTATTTTTTATTTTTGCATTATAAATTTTTGATATTAACGCAGGTAAAAAATGGGATTTCTCTAAATCATAATTATCATTCGGACCAAACAAGTTACATGGCATTAAGCATTTGTAATTTGTCTTGTATTGAAAATTGTAACTCTCACACATTTTAAGTCCTGCTATTTTAGCTATAGCATATGGTTCGTTTGTTTTTTCTAATTCCCCTGTTAACAAATAACTTTCTTTTATGGGCTGTTTGCAATTTCTTGGGTATATGCAGGTCGATCCTAAAAAGATTAAATTTTTTATATTATTTTCATAGCAAGAATGAATAATGTTATTTTGAATAGAAAGATTATCAAAAATAAAATCTGCCTTATATTTGTTATTTGCATAAATCCCACCGACGGTTCCTGCAGCATTAATTACTGCATCAATTTTATTTTTTTTAAAAAAATTTTTAACTTTATTTTGATTTCTTAGATCCAGTTTTTTTTTACTCATTACAATCATATTATTGTATCCATGAGTACTCAACCTTCTTACTAATGATGAACCAACAAGTCCTTTGTGGCCCGCAATAAATATTCTACTATTTTTTTTTAACATCAAGGGACTTGAGCTCTTCTGATACCATTTCTTTTATCAGACTTTGTAAATTAATATTTGGTTTCCAATTTAATTTCTTTCTTGCTTTTGATGAATCTCCCAATAAAGTATTGACTTCTAATGGTCTATAATAAGCTGGATCACATTCTATAATTGTTGTTCCAAAATTATTTATGCACTTTTCTTTAATACCAGATCCTTTCCAATGAAATTTAATTCCAAGTTCCTTCATTGTTAAACTTGCAAAATCTTTAACACTATATTGCTTTCCTGTTGCCAAAATATAGTCATCTGGTTTTTTTTGTTGCAATATTTTCCACATACCTTCTACATAATCTTTTGCATGCCCCCAGTCTCTTTTTGCATACAAATTTCCAAGATAAAGTTTTTTTTGTAGTCCTAGATAAATTTTACATAAACCCATGATAATTTTTCTTGTTACAAATGTTTCACCTCTTACTGGGCTTTCGTGATTAAATAATATTCCGTTGCAAGCAAATATATTATATGCCTCTCTATAATTTATTGTAATCCAGTGAGCATAAAGCTTCGCAACACCATAAGGACTTCTTGGGTAAAACTTGGTTTTTTCTGTTTGAGGTATTTCCTGAACTTTCCCAAACATTTCAGAGGTTCCTGCTTGATAAAATTTAGTTTTCTTCTCTAATTTGTGAAATTTAATAGACTCTAAAATTCTAAGTGCTCCCACTGCATCTGCATTCGCAGTGTACTCAGGAACATCGAAAGATACGGCCACATGAGATTGGGCAGCTAAATTATAAATTTCATCTGGTTGCACTTTTTTAATTATTGCGGAAACTGATAGTGTATCTGTTACGTCTCCATAATGAAGAATAAATTTTCTATTTTTTAGATGCGGATCTTCATACAGATGGTCGATTCTTGATGTATTGATTGAAGATGACCTTCTTTTAACCCCATGCACAAGATAGTTTTTTTTTAAAAGTAAAGATGCCAAGTAAGAACCATCTTGTCCAGTAATACCAAATATCAGTGCAGTTTTATTCATACTATTTTATATATCAAAACACATAATTAGAAATATAAAATTAAGATTCATTAGTTACTAAAATATAAATTATTTTGATAAATATATTCAAAAGTCTTTCGAAAAGGCATCTTTATCTTAAAAACTTGTCTAAAATTATAACTTTTTAGTAAATAATGAATGTCAGAAAAAACATAATTTTTCTTTATCATGTTATGATAGCGATG
>JAQBTZ010000097.1 GCA_027624675.1 bacterium | reverse complement strand
TATAATTATTGGTTATTGTATCAAGTCCTTTGTCACTTAAAACCGTACCAGGGGTTACTACCCTTACTACCTCGCGCTTAACAATTCCAGGTTGTTTTGGGTCACTAACTTGCTCACAAATTGCTACCTTAAAATTTGCATCAACTAGCTTATATAAATAATTTTCAACAGCATGGTAAGGAATACCTGCCATTGGGATATCCCCATCTTTCTGGTTTCTGCGACTGGTTAGGGTAATACCTAAAACCTTTGCTCCGGTCTTGGCATCTTCCAAAAACATCTCATAAAAATCACCTAACCTAAAAAGTAGGATACAATCTTTGTATTGATTTTTAATCTCCCAATACTGTTGCATCATAGGAGTTTGAAATTTATCTTGCATACCAGTATACTAACAATATGAAGATACTTTTAAAATGGGTTGCAAGCGCACTAAGTTTAATACTTGTTTCAACCTTACTACCTAATTTTGTTATCGAGTCGTTTTATACTGCACTGGTGTTATCTTTAATTCTTGGGATATTAAATGTTTTGATTAAGCCAATACTAGTTATTTTTACCTTACCTATTAATTTACTAACACTTGGCCTTTTTTCGTTTGTAATTAATGCAGGTTTAATCTGGTTTGCAAGTACCTTTGTAAAAGGGTTTAGTACAGATTTTCAGACTGCATTTATTGCAGCAATTATTATCTGGTTTATATCGTGGATTACAAACGTTTTATTTAAATGATAGTACTTGGTATTGACCCAGGATTTGCAAGGTGTGGTTACGGCGTGGTTGAGTTTAAGAACAAAAAGGGGACAGTTTTAGATTACGGATGTATTGAGCCAACTGTTAAACAATCTGACGAATTTAAGTTAAATTTTGTGTACGATGAGCTAGAAAAAGTTATAAAGAAATTTTCACCAAACTTATTTGCAATAGAAAAAGTATTTTATAACAATAATGCAAAAACTGTTATAAAAGTGGGTGGTGCAATTGGCGTCGTTAAACTTGTGGCATATAAAAATGGGTTGGAGGTTATGCAGTACACACCGTTACAAGTTAAAATGTCGCTAACAGGTTATGGAAAGGCTGATAAAAAACAGGTTCAACAGATGGTTAAAAATGTGTTTAAGTTAGACTCTATCCCCCAACCTGACGATGCCGCAGATGGGCTTGCGATTTGTTATTGCATGGCTGTTGATAAGGGGTTGATTTAGTTTAGTATATTTCTCTAGACGCTTTTTGTTTTTCATTCTCTAAAATAAAGCAATAAAAGTTGCAATAAGAAAGCTCTCGCAGATTGACACACTCTTATTAGACTTACTTACTTGTCAATCGAGAGTGCAGGTAGTATGGGAGAATAATACAAATGACTAAAAGTTTTACATAACTACCGGTTTCGAATTGCAATTTTTGTTGCTTTATACAAGGTGCTTATCCTTTTTTTTTCAATACTATATACTAAAATGTATGATCAGTTTTTTACAAGGCATTCTTTTTGAAAAATCAAAAAACAATATTACTGTTTTGGTTGGTGGCGTTGGATATAAGGTTTTTACAACCTCAAAAGTTTTAGAGCTTGAAAATAACTCTTCATTAAATCTATACTGCTATAGTCATATCCGCGAGGATCAATTTACAATTTTTGGGTTTTTAGAAAAAAAAGAGATGGGATTATTTGAAAATTTAATTAGTGTTTCGGGGGTTGGTCCTAAAACTGCCTTGGCAGTTATTGATACACTGGGGCACGATAAAACTATTAACTCTATTCAAACTGCCGATGTTGGTTCGTTACAAAGTGTAAGTGGGCTTGGTAAAAAAAGTGCCCAGAAAATTGTAGTGGATTTACAAAATAAGATTGGTAAAGTTGATGAGTTAGATTTGTCAGATTCGGTACAAACTGAAGAGGTTACACTAGCTTTAATTTCTCTAGGTTTTAGCCAGGCTGATTTAAATCCAATATTAAAAGACATTGATAAAAGTTTGAGTGTAGAAAATCAGATTAAGTTTGCATTAAAAATGCTTAAGAAAAAATAATGGATACAGACATATCAGAAAAGACGGGCATCGCGTCGTTAAATATAGAAGATGAAAATTTAGAAAAACCAATTAGGCCAAAAACATTATCTGAGTTTACATCAGAAGGGTTAGGTCAGGTTGGAGCTGTTGAAAATTTGTCTATCTTGGTTGAGGCAGCAAAACAAAGACTGTCCCCTATTGACCATGTGCTATTTTATGGCCCACCGGGGCTTGGTAAAACTACTCTTGCTCACACCTTGGGAAATGAGATGGGAGTTAGTGTAAGGGTAACATCAGGTGCGGCCATAACTAAGGTTGGCGATCTGGCTGCAATTTTATCTAATCTTGGTGAAAATGATATTTTGTTTGTAGATGAAATTCATAGGTTAAGCAAGCCAGTAGAGGAAGTTTTATACCCTGCAATGGAAGATTTTGCGCTTGATATTGTTATTGGAAAAGGACCAAGTGCTAGAACAATAAGGCTAGATTTACCAAAGTTTACCTTAATTGGAGCAACAACAAGGCTTGGCATGCTATCAAACCCACTTAGAGATAGATTTGGAATGACCTTAAGACTAGAGTATTACTCAAACGAAGAGTTGGAAAGGATAATTTTACGAGCTAGTAAGCTATTTGGAATTGACGTAAATGCAGAGGTAGTTAATGAGATTGGAAAAAGATCACGCGGAACGCCACGTATTGCAATTAAGTTATTAAAAAGAGTTAGGGATTTTGGAGAGGTAAAAAATGCGGGAGTTTTTGAAAAAGATATAGCAATTCAAGCATTAAATTTAGCAGGAATTGATGATAATGGGCTAGATAGTGAGGATAAAAGATATTTGTCAGCAATAATAGAAAAATTTGGAGGAGGACCAGTTGGTATAAAAACAATTTCAGCAGCAATTTCAGAGGATGTTGAAACTATAGAAGATGTTGTTGAGCCTTATTTAATTCAGATTGGATTTATAAAACGAACAGCACAAGGTCGGCAAACTACACCGGCTGCTTTAAATTATTTTAATCAAAATTAAGATGTCTTTGAAAAAATATTATTATCTTGTTTTAGTTATAACCTTTATTTTCTTTTTATATTGGATACCTTATTTAGTCAAAATTAACACTTTTTTTCCTGATTTAGTATTTACTGGTAATGCAAGCTGGTTTGATCCTTGGGA
>JAQBTZ010000096.1 GCA_027624675.1 bacterium | reverse complement strand
TCAACTACCTTTTCTAATGCCAAATTATTAGGCTCAGAAACTCTATTTTTCTTTTTTGAATCTACTGCTTTTTGAGCCGTTTCTAAATCTTTCAACAATAGCTCTGTAACTATAACTTCATAATCTTCTTCTGGTGATTTTGATCCCTCAACCACTATATTACTATCCGTAAACCCTCTTAAAACGATTAAGATTAAATCTACCTCGCGTATATTTGCTAAAAACTGGTTACCTAACCCCTCGCCTTTGTGTGCACCTTTAACTAACCCTGCAATATCTACAAGTTCAACTGTTGAATAGGTTTTTTTAACAGATCCACTTAGTTTTGCTAGTTGATCAACTCTTTCATCCACTACCTCAGCAATACCAACATTTGGCTCTATTGTTGCAAACGGATAGTTAGCCGATAAGGCCTGCTGTTTTTTTAGTACCGCATTAAATAAAGTGGATTTTCCTACATTTGGCAAACCAACTATTCCTATTTTTAGACTCATGGAAATTAGTATATAGTACTCAATGAAACTCTGCGAGTAAGTTTATGAGCAGTAAGTTGAATTTCAGCCATAGGCTGATTGTCCTCTGGACAAAGTCTTCAGGCCTCTGGCGTGATTTTGTATCTAGTATCAAGTATGTTTTCTAAAGAGTCTTTAAACCCGTACCCTATTAAAAGCCTTGTTAACTACTGCGTAATCTACTCCTTGCTTTAGCTCTATCTCTTTCATCTCTCCATTTTTCTCTAACCTAAATACCACTTTTGCGTTGCCTGGGTTTTTTTGTAAAAAGTTTTTAATTTTATCTACTTTTTCCTTATCTGTTCCTGCTGGGATTGATATATATATTTTCTGAATAGAATCTTGTACCTGTTTTGAAACAGAAGACACATTGCCCTCATCAACAATCTCAGACATTAACGACTCTTTTAGCTCTTGTATTTCATCAACCAGAAACGAACGTCTGCCATCTTTATCCGAAACTTTCCCCTTAACTAAAACAAGCCTATTTGGAGTTATTATGCTATCAAACTGTACATATGTACGAGGAAATACCACCCCCTCAAAACCACCACTAACTGTTTCAAACTTTACAAAAGCCATTGGATCACCCTTTTTGGTTGTAATTTGCCTTTTACTAATAACACTTGCCCCAACTAGTATTACCTCACCGTCTTTCTCGTTTTCAATAAATTTATTATCACAAATTGCTCCCTTACTATTAAATAGTGCCAAAAAACTTTTTAATGGGTGAGTACTAAAGAAAATACCTAGCATATCTTTTTCCCAGTTCATCTTTTCTATATTTGTTGCAGGTTTTGTTAAAGGCAAGTTATCCCTAATATTTTTCTGAATCTGGCTATCTACCTCTTCTCCAAATAGTCCTACCTGCCCCATCGACTTTTGCTTATGCTCCATATCAGCATAGTTATAGTATGCCTCAACTAATTTTAATAGCTGATTTCTATCTCCAAACTGATCAAATGCACCAACCTGAACTAGTATCTCGTATGTTTTTTTATGTACCTTGGTAAAATCTGGTCTTGTAAAACTATCCATAAATGACAGATAATCACCAGTTTCTAACCTTTCTTTAACTAATTCTTCAATCGTATGCGAATTAGCGCCTTTTATCCCCCCTAAGCCATATCTAATACATTCATTTCCTTGTTCTGAGCCTGCCTGCAGTGAGCTTGTCGAACCTGCCTGCAGTGAGCTTGTCGAACCTGCCTGCAGTGAGCTTGTCGACCCTGCCTCTACAATAAACCGTACATCACTTTTATTTATCGCAGGAGCTAATACCTCAATCCCCATTCTCTCTGACTCTTCTATATCAATCACCAACCTATCGTAATCGTTAATATCAGACTCGATTAAAGCTGCTACAAACTGGATTGGAAAATGTGCCTTTAAATATGCTGTCCAGTAGCTAACCATTGCATAACTAGCAGCGTGTGCCTTGTTAAAACCATAATCGGCAAAAGGCAACATATACTCCCAGATTTTTTCTGCTATCTGTTTGTCGTAGCCTTTCTTAACTACACCTTTAATAAACTTTACCTCCTCTTTTTTCATTACCGACATCTTTTTCTTTCCCATTGCTCGCCTTAAAATATCTGCCTCACCCATTGTGTACCCTGCAACATCTACAGCAATCCTAATAACCTGCTCTTGATAAATAGCAAATCCGTATGTTTTTTGTAAGATTTCTTTCATCTCTGGTACCATATATTCAGGCTCTTTTCTGCCGTGTTTACAATCGATATATGGATCGATAAATTGCATAGGGCCAGGCCTATATGCTGCTGCCATAAAACATAAATCTTCTAAAGTTTCGGGGTGTAATTTTTTAAGATATTGTTTCATTCCGCTAGATTCCATCTGAAAAACTGCTGTAGTTTCACCGTTCTGGAAAACTTTAAACGTTTTGGGGTCATTTTGTGGGATTTTTTGCAGATCAACAGTAATACTTAAATCCTGCTTTACAAGGTCAATTGCCTTTTTAATAATAGTTAAATTACGAAGTCCTAAAAAGTCAAATTTCATTAAACCTAGGTCTTCTAAATATGTACCCTCAACCTGAGTTATTATTTTATCTCCACCATTACCCTCTTTCTGTACTGCAACATAGTTTGTAATTGGCTCTGGAGTAATTAAAACTCCACAAGCATGTGTTGATATATGTCTTGCCATACCCTCAATATTTTCAACTACCTCACGCATCTTTGTAAGCTTGGCACTTGATTTAATCTCGTTTGCAAACTCGACGTCGTCTTTCATCATCTGTGCTATAGGCTTAACGCGACCGTATTTTATGTGTACAAGTTTTGAAAGTTTATCTGCAATTGACAAATCTATGCCCATTACCCTACACACATCTCGTATTGCAGCCTTAGTTTTCATTCGACCAAATGTTGCAATTAAAGCCACATTTTCCTCTCCATATTTTTGAGTTACATACTGCAACAGCTCCTCCCTGTGTATATCTGCAATATCAAGATCAATATCTGGTGGTGAGTCTCTTTCTGGATTTAAAAACCGTTCAAAATAAAGCTCCCAGCTAATTGGTTCTATATTAATAATGCCAAGTGCAAAGGCAACAACCGAACCTGCTACAGAGCCTCTAACCGAGACAGGAATATCCCTATCTCTAGCATACTGAACCACGTCAGCCATAACCAAAAAGTAATCGTTGTACCCTTT
>JAQBTZ010000095.1 GCA_027624675.1 bacterium | reverse complement strand
ATTATTCTAGTATTTGAAAGCTTTAATTTCTCAGATAATGAAAGTGTTTTGTTATGATTACTATCGTTATCAGATACTTGTGCAACTATTACATCTACATCTACAATAATAATTAATTGATCCAAATTATTCATCATCCTCCCACAAATACTTATCTAAATTACTAGACAGATCTTTTGGTCCAGTAGTTTTATACTTTTTTGCTAAATCAGCAAGCATAAATAGAGACTTTGTAGAATCCCCTTTTTTTTCATAAACACTACTAAGCCCACTTTCAATAGACCGTCTAATAACCTCTGCTTTACTAAGGTTTTGAGCCTTTGCAACATGTTCTACCTTTGCATTTAAAGTATCTGGTAGATATAAATAAGTTTTTAACATAAGTTAATTACAACATATGATACAACATATGTCAATATCAAATAATCAAGATTAATGATTTTATACTGTATACCCCGCTGGGCATTGCAGGCGACTAAGCTCCTTCGTCGCTAAGTCTTCGTGGTATAATAACACTTATGAAATTCAGCCTTAACAAATATCTATCAATGTGTGGAGTTGCCTCTCGTCGAAAAGCCGAATCAATTATCGAATCTAACAAGGTTAGTATTAATGGAAAAATTGCTAAACTAACTGATAAAGTTGATGATGAAATTGATGTTGTAACTATAAAAGGCAAGGTAATAAAGCCATTTACCCACGAATACTATATTCTAAATAAACCTAAAAACGTGGTATCTACTACAAGTGATGACAAAAACAGACCAACTGTAGTTGATTACGTTAAATCTAAGGTCAAACTAAATGTAGTTGGAAGGCTAGACTTTGATACTACAGGGCTAGTGCTACTAACAAATGACGGCGATCTGATCTATAAAATTACTCACCCTAAATCACATGTTGCTAAAACTTATTTACTAACAGTAAGTGGAACAGTAACCGCAGATCAAGTTAACAGACTTAAACAAGGTGTAAATATTGGAGGGTACAAAACTCAAAAAGCTAAGATTGAAAACATACAAACAATAGAAGATAAAACCACTTTCGAGATAACAATTTTTGAGGGTAAAAATCAACAAATAAAGCGAATGTGTGAGGCAGCAGGATTGCATTTTCTATACCTAGAGCGCTTAGCAATTGGTGATCTAACGTTACAAGGACTAAAGTCTGGCCACAGCAAACAATTTACTAAAGAAGAAATTTACAAATTCTTTTAGAAATGTTTATACTTGCTTGTTTAAACATTTGTGTTAAAATAAATTCATGAAAACTCATAAAGTTCAAAAAGTTGGCAACTCTTACATGATCTCAATACCAAAAAGTGTTGTCAAAAAACTTAATATCAAAAAGGGAGATAAATTTAATTTTACATTGAAAGACTCCTCTAAACTTACATATTTAGCTCCAACAAAAACTAACCTAGATGACTTTATTGGTAGCATATCAATCCCAAATTTTAACTTTGAACAAAGTATGAAAGATATCAAAGAAGGAGCATATGAAAGACTTAATTTACCTTGATGCAAGTTTTTTTATTGCAACACAGATCAAAGAACATATTTTTCACAAACAAGCATCTGTAACATATCAAAAATTTGCAAATAACTCTACATTCTGTTTCACCTCCTTAACTATAGATGAAGTTCTTCATGCCCTATCAAGATATTTATCCAAACCTCAAATTACAGAGGTCATTGAAAGCAAACTTTTAAATACACAAAGCTTTCTATTCTTAAATACATCACTTAAATATATCGATATTACAGAATATCTAAATATCTGGGAAAATACCCCCCTCAAACCCCGCGATGCAATGCACTACTTTTTTATGGAACAAAACAATATACATAAAATGGCAACATTTGATACGGATTTTATCAAGAACAAAAAGAGGTTAGGGATTGAGATTGCTTAATAAATATTAAACTTTCCAATTTTTTAATACGCAAGTACACTTGCAAACTATAGGTTGTTTTGATATAATAGTAGTCTATTTCAACTTTAGGCAACCCCAAAACAGGGTGTGCCCACAATCACAAGGAGAATTCAGATGAAGAACAAAAAACGACCGAATCAGGGGCCATTGGCAATAATCGGCATCATTACAGTGATTGTGATGTTGATTTTGGGATATTCCTCTTTCCCGATCTTTTTCAAGAAGAAATCACTGTGTTTAACAACTCTCGTACCTCATCAAGACCACTTTGCCAAAATGCCTTATCGGTTATATCTATCCCTAACTCTGCAAAAATCTCTTTAGGAGATTTACTCTCACCCAAGCTTAAAAACTTTTTTACCTTTTCTATACTTGATTTATCTTGTCTTACCATTCTTTGTAATGCCTTAGAAATTAACAAGCCACTTGCATAACTATATACATAGAAAAACGATCTAATATGCCCCCAGTAAACCCACCAATTTTCGCTGCCTTTACTTTGCTCAACGCTATCACCCATGTACGCACTCATATTTTTTGTGAAAATTTCACCAATCTGGTTTTTTGATAAATATCCTACCTCGCGAAAGGTTTTATGCAGCTCTAACTCAAAGTTATAACACGCAACCTGCCTTATAATTGTACTTATATCATCATTTAGTTTCTGCATCTTTATTGCATATGCAGTTTTTTCATCAACACCTTGTAATAGTTCTTCTAAAACAAAATCCTCGAAAAAGGTACTAGCTACTTCTGCGGTTGAAAGTGGGGTATCAAAATTGAGTGCGTTTTGTACTCGCATTAGCTCGTTATTAATACCATGACCAACTTCGTGTGCCAGAGTTAAAACACCATTTAATTTATTAGTATGATTTAGTAATATGTATGTTGGCTGAGACTTTAGCTCGCTAGTACAAAATGCCCCTCCCCTTTTGCCCTTTTTAGGAAAAACATCAATCTGGCCGTTTTCAACAAACATCTTAAAGATATCCCCAAACTTACTATCTAAATTGCCTAAAACCTTGTAAACCAACTCCACCGACTTTTCGTACCCAAACTCGCCCTTAATCTCGCCTACCTCAACATTTCTTTCGTGATACTCTAACTTTTCAACCCTCATTGCCTTAGCCTTTACCTTATAAAAATCTTTAGAGATATCAAAATTTGCTGTAACTGTTTTAAGCAAGGTATCTACAACTTCTGAATCTATATCATCGCTAATATGCCTTGGTAAATCTGGTCTGGTTATGCCTCTTAGCTCGTCGTTAATTTTTTTATCCTGCAAAATCGAGTTTATCTCATTTTCA
>JAQBTZ010000094.1 GCA_027624675.1 bacterium | reverse complement strand
GCAGAAGGAGATTTTATTAAAAATATAGATGATGTTAACAGTATTGGGGTTATTGCAAAGCTAGTTTTACTAATATTGGATTTTAAAGATTTGTTATATGTTTGTAATAAAAATATTGGCAACAAAAATACTGTAAGGTGTTTTAAAGAAAGTTGAATACCTAAAGTTAGTAAGGCTAGTTTGGGTTTTGAATAGATTAAAGATATTGCAAGTAATAGTAATGCAATTGTTATTGTATCCATACTTAAAGTTGTTACAAGGTATATTGACCATCTGTTAAAAAACCAGATTAAGGCAAGAATTATGCCTAAGGTTGTTTTTTTGTTTTTGTATGAATTATAAAAAATTAAAAATCCTACTAAAGCATAGAAAACAGTTGTAACTAATTTCCAAAAATCTAGCCAACTATTAAATTCAGGATAGATTTTAACAGTAGGTGCCATAAGATAATAAAACCCAGCTAAGTATGTCGGGTATTTCTCGTTTCTTTTCATGTCTGAATTTAATATTGGTAAATAAGGGTTTCCGCCTTTTAAGATAAGTTTTGAAACCTTGAAATGTTGATAAATATCTTGAGATTTATAATAATTTTCTGTTTGTTTAGATTTTGAAAAAACTATAAAAGACAAAGATAGACAGAAAATTGCAACGATTATTAAAAAAATATTAAGTTTACATTTAGATAACATATGCAGATTATATATCAAACGGTTAAAGTTTACTAAATTGCTGGTATAATTATACATGTAGCAGTATTTTCATGTTTTTATGAAAAATCAATATATAATTTGTGTATTAATTATTTTAATATTATTAATTGTTGGGTTTCCTGCATACTTTTTTTTGTCAAAAGGTGATGTAGGTAACATAAATAGTTATAAAAAAAATATTGCTGTAACGATATTTCCAATTTATGATATTACAAAAAATATTGCAGGTGATAAATTGAATGTTAATTTAATTTTACCTGTAGGTACCAGTGCACATACTTTTGATCCAAAACCATCTGATATTGCATTGCTCGAACATTCTGTTGTGGTTATTAAGGTAGGCACTGGACTTGACGATTGGGTTGAAAAAATTGTACCTAGAAAGGTTACAAGGGTTGACTTAACAAGTTCTGTAAATTTACTTAAATCAACTGAGGTAGAATATGATCCTCACTATTGGTTAAGTGTTGATAATGCCTTGTTAATTGCAAACAAGGTTAAAAATGAGCTAGTAAAGATTGACCCTGAAAATTCTGAATATTATGAGAATAATTTATTAAAATATAAAGAAGAGTTATTAGATTTACAAAAATATATTGAGTCAGAATTAATTGATCAAAAAGGAAAAGGGATTATTACATTTCATGATGCATTTATATATTTTGCAATTGAAAATGAGTTAGAGATATTAACAACAATTGAGCCATTTGCAGGAAAAGAACCAACTCCAAAGTATTTAAGTGAGGTTGAGGATATTATCAGGGTTAAAAAAGTTAAAGTATTATTTAAAGAGCCACAATTATCAAGTGGGTTACTTAATGGTTTAGCTAATGACCTTGGTATTACAATACTTACGATAGACCCTTTAGGTGGAGGTAAAGAAACTAATTCGTATATAAAGATGATGAAATTTAATACAAATGAGATAAAGAAAGGTCTAGAACTATGAAAGAACAGATAGTGCTAAAAGATGTTGAGTTTAAATACTTAAATAGTGTAGTTTTTGCAGGTATTAATTTAAAAATTAATAAAGGCGATTATATTATTATTACAGGTGGAAATGGTTCGGGAAAATCTACACTGTTAAAGTTGATCTTGGGACTTATTAAACCAAGTAAAGGACTAGTTAAAACCGAATCGAGAAAAATTATTTCTGCAAACGTAGGGTATGTTTCACAAAGCAATAATATTGATAAAGAGTTTCCAATTACTGTTGAAGAGTTAATACATTTAGAATGTAATGTTTCTAGTAAAACTTGTTCTTTATCTCCAGAAATTCATCTGGCCAAATTTAATGCAGAGCACCTAATTAATAAAAAAATTGCAGAGCTATCAGGCGGGGAACTACAAAAGGTGTTGATATGCAGAGCCTTTGTTACAGAGCCAGAAATATTAATTTTAGACGAACCTACAAATAATTTAGATAAAATTGCAAGGCAAAATCTTTATAAATTACTGATGGATTTAAACAATCAGGGGAAAACAATTATTAATGTTACACATGCACATGATGAACATGGCTATAGTTTTAAAAATGCAATTTCTTATGACCTTGTTAATGGAAAGTTAGTAGAGGAGGTGCATAATGATTAGTGAAATTTTCCAACTAGAATTTATGCTTAGGGCTATATATGCAGGTTTACTTGTTTCTTTAAGCTGTGGTGTTTTGGGTGTGTTTGTAGTTTTGAGAAAACAAGCATTTATTGCAGATGGTGTGGCACATGCCTCACTTGCTGGTATTGCTATTGGACTGCTTTTAGGTTCAAACCCAATATTGTGGGCAATTGCTGTAGCAATAGTTATGAGTATACTTTTAACTTATATTAAGCAAAACTCTAACGTTAGTTTTGATAGCTCAATTGGAATTTTATACTCTTTCTTTTTTGCAGTTGGCATTTTAGTAATTTCTGCAATTGATAGCTATAAACCTGATCTACTCTCATTTTTGTTTGGTTCGTTATTGTCTATAACTTGGATAGAGGTTGTATATGCTTTAGCACTATTAATATTTGTAGCGATTTTTATTGCTGTAACCTATTCTAAAATAGTTTATATGACTTTTGATATTGAGGGGGCAAGGGTTAGAGGGGTTAACGTAAAATTACTAGAATATGTTTTAAATATATTGGTAAGTATTGCAGTAATAGTTAGTATAAAGTTAATGGGGGTGGTTTTAGTTACTGCAATGTTAGTTATCCCTGCAACGTTTGCAAAATTATTTGCCAAAAACTTTTCACAAGTAATTTGGTTTAGCTGTATTTACGCTATTATTGCAACTACATTAGGAATAATCCTTTCATATATTTTAGATTTACCAAGTGGAGCAATGGTTGTTGTGTTACATACTGTATTGTTAGGCTTTCTTGTTTTGATGAAAGCAATAAGGGGGAGATAAGGTTAGTTTTTTGTTACAATTTTACTATGAACTTAAAGACGCTAAAAGACCTTGATGTAGAGGGCAAGATTATTTTATACCGGGCACCATATGATATAGAGCTTATTGATGGAAAGCTTGAAGATACCAAACGAATCGATTTTAC
>JAQBTZ010000093.1 GCA_027624675.1 bacterium | reverse complement strand
GTTGATCCCTGCTGACATTTTTTTCCAGACAGAAAGTGAAAAATTTTGGGATCAATCTAAATCAAAGGTCTTTGCTGTTATAGCAGATAATAAGTGGCATAAATATGTAGTAAATGTTGGAGCAAATAATAACTGGGCAAGCAATAGAATATTTCAGACCAGAGTTGATGTAGGAAACACGGGCAACAATAAAAATGTAGATTTTGATTTGGTTTGGATAAGTAAACATGCTGAACTTGCTTATGATTTAAACTATGATGGAATTTAGATCAGGATGATTTAAAACTGGGTTCAGCTGTGTTCTCTAGTCAACAGGGGCCAAAAGTTATAGAATTAAGGACAATAATTGAAATGTTAAAATATATAAAATAAATATGTCTAAAGATACTTTTAAATTAATTCTTTTTACAATTGGGTTTACTGTTTTTGTTGCATTACTTTTTAATGGTGGTTTTGCAGGTTCAAACGTTATCTCAACAAATGAATTTCCAACAGTATCAGGACTAGATGAAACTACAAATCAAGCTCAACCAGTATATGGTGATATTTCTGAAAAACTAAAGGTAGTTGCAGATAAGGCAATAGGTAGTTTAATTAATACTACAGGCTTAAATATTGCACCCTCTCAAATTACAGTAGTTAGTGCAACTGAAGAAAATTTTCCAAATACCGCTTTAGGATGTGAAAAAGAAGGAATGGCTTACTCTGATGTTATTGTTGATGGTTATAAAGTAATGTTAGAGGTATCAGGGGAAATTTATGATTATAGATTAGATGAGGGCGAGCGAGTCATTTTGTGTGAAAAATAGTTTAGCATTAATTTATATTTAATAATTGAAATTGGGTAGCATAGGAATCATCTATGAGTTTAATTTGGTGGGGCATCATGGACTCGAACCATGGACCTCAGTCTTATCAGGACTGCGCTCTAACCACCTGAGCTAATGCCCCCTTTTAACTTATTTATTTTACTTTAAAAATAGCTTTTGTACAGTTTTAATTATAGATTTGTGAATAAATCAGTAATAGAGTATAATATTCCCCCGTTAATAATTAATGTTAATATTTTTTTATTATGATGATGAATAAATTATGGTTATGGAGATGGGATAGATTTGCTCGATACAATCCAGTAATAGATTATTTGCATAATCAATATGGTTTTGCAAACGTGAGTATTTTAGAGGTTGGATCAGGGGACTATTCTGCAAGTTTGTATGATGGTTATATTGTAGATGGTATGGATTTAATTAAACCAAAAGATCCAACGGCAGTTAGACTTTTTTATAATGAGTCTATCGTAGATACCAAAATGCAAGATAATTTGTATGATGTTGTTATATGTGTAGATACTTTTGAGCATATTCCTAAAAAGTCTAGACAGATCGCTTTATATAATATGATGAGAATAGCTAAGAAAGAGGTGTTACTTGTTTACCCTTCTGGGGAGGATGCGATTAAGTTAGACGACGAACTATATTCTTATTATAAGACAAATATAGGTGATAACCATAGGTGGTTTGAAGAGCACAAAAAGTATGGATTGCCAACTGAGTCTGAGTTGGATCAGTACATTATTTCATTAAACAAAGTTTTTCAAAATATGTCTGTATATAGAAGTAGGATTAATGATATATTGAAGTTGAAGATTTATTCTAAATTTATGATGAGTAGAAGTTACTTTAGATTTTTATTAAAAAACAAAATACTTTTTCTTTTTGATTGTTTTTTTGGTACATTTATTAAGTGTGATAAGTATTATAGAAGATTTATTATTATCAGTCTAAAATAGTTTTATGAAAATATATTTTATAGCATCATTATACGGTAAGGAAAAGTACTCAGAAAATTATAAGCAGATTGTACAGTCTTTAAAGGGGTTAGGTCATAAGGTGATTTCATCACACGTACTTGGGAAAAATATTGATGATATAAGGGCTCAAGAGGATAGTGATAGGACCAAATATTATAAGCAGATGATTTCGTGGTTGAATAGTGCAGATTTAGTTGTTGCTGAGGTAACTTCTCCGTCTTCTAGTGTGGGGCATGAATTGACTGTGGCGTTAAAGAAAGAAAAACCTGTTATAGCTCTTGCATATAATGGTGTTGCTCCAAATATTTTTTATGGGATCAAGGAAGATAAATTTGAACTGGTTGAGTATGGAAATCTTAATCCAGTAGAGATTTCTAGAATTTTGGAGAAAGCATTGCAAAAAGCACAAGATTCAATGGATATCCGTTTCAACTTTTTCATCTCACCTAAAATGAGCAGGTTTTTAGATTGGATCTCAAAAGATCGAATGATTCCAAAGGCAGTTTTTTTACGAAGACTTATCGAACAAGAAACAGATAAAGCAAAAGATTTCCCTGGATAAATTTAATCTTGAAAAGTTTGTTGACATTTGACATATTGGTATGGCAGTGATATTGTATATCTTACTTAATGTTCGGAAATGTTAGGTTTGGAATTCAACGCTTGTTTATTAACAAGCCTCTTTATTCCGTTTTCAAAGATAAATTAAATTAAATAAATAGATCTTGGCAATTGCAATAACTGAGGGCCTGTAGCTAAATGACAGTCAAAACTATTGTTTAGCAACTGGAATTTATGCAAAGGTTGTACACTAAAAAGAGTGGACATAGGAAACGAACGAGCTTTATGATTAAGGGCCTGTAGCTCAGTTGGTTAGAGCGCCTCATTTGCAATGAGGAGGTCAGGAGTTCGAATCTCCTCAGGTCCACCATCATTCGCTAAAGCTACGGATGGCAAGTATGTAAGGAAGTTTTTTTAAGCTACACATTTGATTATGGTTAGCTTAGAAAAGTTGCCTTGCAACTTTGTGTTGTACATTAAAAACTGAATAGGTAAATAAAGCAAATTTTAATTTGCTACTTATGTTAATGCAAAGAATACGAAGAGCAATTGGTGGATGCCTTGGCAATTTAAGCCGAAGAAGGACGTACTAGTCTACGATAAACCTCGATAAGCTGACAAGAAGCGTTATAGTCGGGGGTCTCCGAATTGGGTAACTTATTGGTTTTTAACCAATACTATCTACTGAAATCGATTA
This sequence comes from bacterium, assembly GCA_027624675.1. Taxonomy (GTDB): domain Bacteria; phylum Patescibacteriota; class WWE3; order 2-01-FULL-39-13; family JAQBTZ01; genus JAQBTZ01. Next base: position 197 of record JAQBTZ010000093.1, on the reverse strand, counting down.
ACCGCAAGGTTTTTTGTAATAGGTATTTAGAGGGAACCTGGGGAATTGAAACATCTTAGTACCCAGAGGAAAATAAAGAAATTATCGATTCCCAGAGTAGTGGCGAACGAAATGGGATCAGCCCAAACCATCAATTTATTGATGGGGTTGTAGGGGTATCAATATGAATATGTTTTTCTAGAAGAATTCAACTGGAA
>JAQBTZ010000092.1 GCA_027624675.1 bacterium | reverse complement strand
AGTGATATTAATTTAGAAATTAGTAGTTATTTAAATGTATTAATTTAACTCTCTTATCAGTGTAAGGTTTTTTTGATCAATATTGTAAGTATATTCTTTTCCGTCAGCAGTAAAATTGATTGTATTATTACCTAGAAACCTGTCAAACCCAATTAACTCATAGGCTCGTTTTGGGGTATATACTCTAATTACTTCTTTTGTAGAAATTGTGTATAAGAACACTCCTTCTTTATCTGCCAATGTCCAGCGATGATCCATGATTTTTTTTATTATTTCGGGGTCATCTCCCAAGTAACTTGTGCCTGATCTCCATAATGACCATACGATATATTTACAATCCGGTGACCAAAAAGGGCCTATAACCATGTCATAATGTTCTTTATTCGTGGATACTTCATCTGGTATTGCACTACAAACATTTTCTACTTTCTCTTGGGTATCTGTACTTTCAGTAATAGATTCTTGGTATTTCATACCAAAGATAAACCCAAATATTGGGAATGTAATAAAGATTATAAGGGTAATAACTTTAGAAAATGGAGTAACTGTCTTTGCCCATAAAGGAATAACCATATAGTTAGTATACAGCAAATAGAATTTAGCAACAAGTTAATGTATGTCTTTTACACATTATTTGTGGATATTGAAACATCAACCCCGAAAGTTAATGTTATGTTTATTTTTTAAGCTTTTGTTTAATAAACCATGACTCTTTTGGTGTGGAAATTAAGTCACTATGTGTTTTATTTATCTGACTTTGATGTGGCTTAACAAAACCGCCCAACCTGCGTATTTTTTCTGCCAATTGTATTGCTTTGGAACCTCTTTCTCTAATTTCTTCAGGTAGTTGGTCGAGAGTTAAATGATGTGAATTTATATAGTATTCGCATTTGCCATAAGTTTTATAAAAAACACTTATGTCTTTAATATATTTACTGTTTTTGCCTGATGGATTTCGGGTGTATAAAACGAATTCATTATCAAGTTTTCCAATATTAACAATGAAATCCTGTTTAAATAAAGGCGTTTTCTGTGTATAGTCGTATGCATATACTCCAATAACCTCATCATCTGGGGAATATGGAGAATACCATTTAACAATCGCTTGAAGACTAATAAATCGGTCTGAATAGATAATTTTTAAAGCTGCCTGAAATTCTGGGTGTTGTTGGCACCATTCAATTAGTTGTTGTGAAAATGGCATCATTTTTATTATCAATTCCTCATATGTTAATTGCTTGTCCATTATTTTTATTTAAAAATTTGCCGTATGTAAGTAAAGAGCCAAAATATTTGGCTCCGCGGGTAGGACATTTCGACAGGCTCAATGTATAAACCTACCCAAAACAATTCTTCAACAACCTCCGGATTTAAAAATCCTGAGCTTGTCGAAGGATGGCTCCGCGGGTAGGACTCGAACCTACAACCTCGAAGTTAACAGCTTCTTGCTCCACCATTGAGCTACCGCGGATTAATATGTTTTTTTATAAACTCTCTACCTTTGTAGCTTTTGAGTTCCTTTTCTCTTTTTAAAGCAAGTGATCTATTTGGTACTAGCTCTTTGTAAATAAGTTGCCAGTCTCCATCAAATCTTGCTGTGTAAGATTTGTTAAATCTTTTGTCCTTGTGTGCTTCAAGTCTTACTTCTACATTATCAGTTTGTCCAATATAAATTTTATCGTGCTTTGTATTATATAGTGAATATACTATAAACTGTTTCATTTTCTTGCTCCACCTCCGCCAGCTGGCGGAGAGCTACCGCGGATTAATATTTTAATTTGCGTTGGTAATTATATTAATCTATTACAATATATGCAACCATTGAGTTTTATGTGGAAAGTAATTTCATTGAATATTTCACCTTTTTAACTTAATCTTAATGTATATGAAAATTAAGTTAATAATATTTTTTGTTTTATTATTATTACTGGTTGGATTTCGTTCTTCCTCCTATTTTGCTAGAAATTTTGCATATACTATTACCCCAATTAGCCCAGAAAACTTAACTGGCATGTATGATTCTAACACTATGGATGGTGTTTTTTATGGAAATACTTTTAAGTATGGCACTCAGCTTTTAGCTAGTGAAAAAGTTAATCCTAACGTTTTGGGTGACTCTGATTTAGTAAAAACCTCTACTACAAAAAGGATAGAGGTTGATTTAACTAATCAGGTTTTATATGCAATTGACGGAGTTAATGTTGACCATATTTTTTATGTATCGACAGGTTTATGGGGGAAAACCCCTACAGGCGATTTTAAGATCTGGATTAACCTAAAATCGACCAGAATGTCTGGCGGGTCAGAAGAGCTAGGTACGTATTACAATTTGCCTAATGTTCCTTATACTATGTATTTTTACAATGAGGAAATTCCTAAAAGTAGAGGCTATGGATTACACGGCGCTTATTGGCATGATAATTTTGGACATCCAATGAGTCATGGCTGTATTAACATAAGCCCTGAAAACTCTAAGATTTTGTTTTACTGGGTAAATGCTGGTTTGTCCGAAGATCAGAACGTAATTTATAATTCTGAAACTTATGTTAGTCCAGTAATTACGATATATGGTATAGCTGACCCGTATTAATACTCTCCAACTTGTAACTTAATTTTTTGTGTTACTTTAGGGTTAAAGTCTTTTCCAAGTTTTGTAATTCCAAAATCGCAATATTTATACACAGGGCATATCTCACATTTTGGGTTTTTAGGTAAACAGATATTTTGGCCATGATATACAAGGGCTCGGTTGGTGTCGCCTTTTAAATTTTCAGGCACAATTTTTTCAAGTTCTATCTGGGTTTGTTCTGGTGTTTTGGTGTCTAGATACCCCATTCTGTTTGGAATTCGATTTACATGCACATCAACTGCAATAACTTTTTTGCCTAGTGCTTCGTTTAAATATACTCTTGCAGTTTTAACGCCTACTCCTGGTAAGGTAATTAACTCTTTTTCTGTATCTGGTACTTTGCCATTAAAATCTTCTAAAAGTATTGTACAAAGATTTATTATTGCTTTTGCCTTAGTTTTATAGAAATTTACGCCTTTAATTTTTTCGGCAAGATTTGTTTCCCCCATCTTTAATATTTGATCTGGGGTACTTGCTATCTTAAATAGCTCGTAGGCAATATTAACGGTTACGGAGTCTCTGGTTCTGGCACTCATTAGTGTCGCAATTAGTGTTTTAAATGGGTCACCTTGTTGTGCTTTAAACATTGGTGCAGTTTTAGGATAATAGTTAGCTAAAATTTGTAATGGTTTTTCTATACCTA
>JAQBTZ010000091.1 GCA_027624675.1 bacterium | reverse complement strand
GCATGGTAAATTAGTTTTTATGGATGTTACAGATTTTAATGATAAAATCCAGTTAGCTTTCAAATTAGAAGAGATAGGACAAGATAGATTTGAGATAGTGAAATTAATTGATGCAGGAGATTATATTGAGGCAGAAGGTAATATTTTTACTACAAAATCAGGTGAAATAACAATATTAATTAAAGATTTTAATATATTGTCAAAGGCGATAAGACCACAACCAGAACAATCTAATTTTATTGATAAAGAGCTTAGACTTAGAAAAAGATATTTAGATTTATTGTTAAATAAAGAGTCAAGGAAAGTTTTTGATAGTAGACATAAAATAACTCGAGGTGTTAGAGATTTTTTAAATAGTAAAAATTATACAGAAGTAGAAACACCAATTTTACAACCTTTGTATGGTGGAGCAAATGCAAAACCTTTTACCACAAACTTTAACGCGTTATCAAGCCTAGCATATCTTCGAATTGCACCAGAACTATATTTAAAAAGATTAGTAGTAGGTGGTATGGGTGGTGTTTATGAATTAGCTCGCAATTTTAGAAATGAAGGAATAGATCAAACACATTACCCAGAGTTTACTATGTTAGAGGTGTATATACCTTACTATGATTACCAAGGTATGATGGACACAATGGAAGAAATGCTTAAGTTTATTAGTAATCAAGTTTTAAACTTAAAAACAGTAAAAGTTGGTGAAAAAGAGATAAATTTAGATCAAGAATGGCCACGAGTGGTAATGACAGATTTAATAGAAGAAAAGTTAGGGATAAAGATTGTTGAGATGAGTAAGGAGGAGATATTAGTATTTGCAGAAAAAAATAAGGTTAAGGTTGAAGCAGGAATTTCAAAAGGAGAGTTAATTTTTAAGGTTTTTGATGATTTACTAACAGATGCTCTTATTAACCCAACCTGGATTATTGATTATCCTCAAGAGGTAAGTCCACTTTCAAAGGCACATAGGTCAAAAGGGGGTTTTACAGAGCGGTTTGAACTATATGTTGGTGGAAAAGAGATTATGGATGGTTGGTCAGAGCTTAATAATGCAGTAGAGCAAAGAGAACGGTTTGAAGCAGAAAATTACAGGAAATTAGATGAAACAGAATCAGCACAACCATTAGATGAAGACTTTTTAGAGTCAATGGAGTATGGAATGCCACCATTTGCAGGAGTAGGTGTTGGGATTGATAGATTAACAATGTTTTTTACAAATACCTGGGCGATACAAGAAACTATACTTTTCCCATTTAAAAAATCAGAGCAAATTGGTATAACACCTGAAAAAGAAATATCAGAAAATTTAAGTTTTAAACTTGCTGAAGACGGATTTCAGATTGAAGAGAATTTAATCAAAGATCATAAAGGAATTTCCTTTGCATATGCATATATCAAAGATTTAAAAATAGATAAAAGTAATGATAAATTAAAAAATAAAATTGATATATTAATAAATGAGTATTCTCAGAAAGAAATGCAGTTTATTAATGATTCAAACCCAATTAAAGCCTATAGAGAAATCATTAAATCTACAGGAACTAAAATTACTTCAAATAGACCTTCTCCAGAAGCGTTACTTAGAAGAGTAATACAAGGAAAGGGGTTGTATGAAATAAATACTGCAGTTGATGCATACAACGAGGTAGTATTAAAAACTCAAATTGGACTAGGTGGATTTGACTTAAGTAAAATTGAAACTCCAGTAAAACTTAGATATTCGAAAAAAGGTGAAAAAGTATTATTGCTGGGTGATACAGAAGAAACGGAATTAAGAGACGGGCAGTTAGTATACTCGGATGAAAATGGCGTAATGACAATTGATCTAAATTACCGTGATGCTAATAGATCTAAAATAACTACTGAAACTAAAGATTTAATCATTTTTGCAGATGGTGCACCAGGAATTACAGAGCAAGAAATTTTAAAAGCATTAAAATTAGCGATTGAAAATATAGTACTATATTGTGGAGGAAAGACATCTGATATTTTTTTAGTGAAAGAAAATATATCGACAACAAAAGATATAACAAACAACACAGAATCATTAGATTCAGAACAATTACTTAATAAATATATTAAAAACGAGGCATTAATTAATCACTCAAGAATGGTTGCAAAAGCAATGAAAGCTTACGCCAAAGAATTAAATCAAGATGAAAATTTATGGTACGAAACTGGATTACTTCATGATTTAGATTGGGAGATGTTTCCAGATGAGCACCCAAACAAAGCAATAAATGAACTATTAGTAAACTATTCTGAAGAGCTAAAAAGTGCAATTGCAGCACATGCTCCTGAGCGAACAGGAAAAGAGCCAGAAACTTTACTTGATAAATATCTATATGCTTGTGACGAGCTTAGCGGATTAATGAATGCAATTAGTTTAATGCGACCAAATGGTTTTTCAGATATGGAAGTTAAATCGGTTAAAAAGAAATTAAAAGATAAAACATTTGCTGCTAATGTGTCTCGAGAGGATATAAATAAAGGTGTTGAGTTAATAGGCACAAGTTTAGAAGAGCACATTCAATTTTTAATTAATGTTTTTTCTTCAAATTCCCCTAAGGGGGAAGTATAATCAATTTACCAATTCAATAGATTTGTATTCAAAGTTACTAAGGAGCCAAAAATGTTAGATATAAATTATATAAGAGAAAATAAAAAAGAGGTTGAGAAAGCAATAACCCATAAAAAGACTAAGTTAGATTTTACAATTAATGAATTGTTAGAAGTTTTTGAAGAAAGAAAACAGCTTCAGTTAAAGGTAGAAGAGTTAAGAGCAAATCGCAATAAATTAACTGATCAGATAAAAACAAATCCAGAGAATAGAGAAAATTTAATCAAAAATGCAACAGAGATTAAGATTGAACTTACAGATTTAGAAAGTAAGTTAAAAGAGGTTGTTGAAAAAAGTGATTTGCAATTATCAAAACTTCCAAACGTTGTTGATCCAGATATGCCTATGGGTAAAGATGACAGTGAAAACGTGGTGATAAGGAAATGGGGAGAACCAAAAGTATTTGATTTTACTGTTAAGGATCATGTAGATATTGGAGAAAGTTTAGATATTTTAGATATTGATAGAGCAGGAAAAGTTACAGGTGCAAGATTTGCATATTTAAAAAACGAGGCTGTATTATTACAATTTGCACTTGTTAACTTTGTTTTTTCAACTTTAACTAACAAACAGATAGTAGATGAGATTGCTAAACAGGTTGGGAGTAGTTCTGGTAAGATTTTTTCTCCAAATTTACCACCTGTATTTATTAAGGCAGAGGTAATGAAAAAAATGGATAGATTTGAGC
>JAQBTZ010000090.1 GCA_027624675.1 bacterium | reverse complement strand
ATTGTAGGAAGACTAACAATACTTCAAATTACAGAGTCGCGTAAATATAAGTCACTATCAGACAAAAATAGATTTAAAGAAATTAAAATTTCGCCACTGCGAGGAACCATTCAAGATTATTTTGGCAACGAGATTGCTTCTAATGAAAAAATTTATCAACTTCATGTAGTGCCTGAAAATACATCTGATATCGATGAGCTTTTTGTTAGATTAAAAAGTTTAATTAATTTAACAGATGAAAGAATCTTCTTCTTGAAAAGAAAAATAGCTAAACAAAAAATTTGGGAACCAGTAGTCATTTCTGATAATCTAACGTGGTCTGAATTTTCTAGATTAAATTTATTTCTTCATGAATTACAAGGTGTTTATCCTGCGGTGTCAGTGGCTAGACATTACAAACATAATTCATCAGCTCATGTTGTTGGATACGTTTCTGAAATCAGTGCCAACGATCTTAAGAATAAAAAATATTTAACTAATTTAAATTTAGCAGGGATAGCTATTGGAAAAACAGGTATAGAAGCTTCACTAGATGAAGAAATATTAGGTACATCGGGCTATCTTAGATATGAGGTAAATGCTTTTGGTAAAAAAATAAAACAAGTTTCAACTGAAACTGGTTTAAAAGGAAAAACTTTTAGAACAACGCTCGATCTTGATATTCAAAAAGAAGCTGCCAAGGCTATAGAAAATGTGAGTGGCGCTGTTTGCGTCATGGATATTTATAACGGAGATATAGTGAGCATGGTTTCATCTCCAAACTTTAATCCTAATTCTTTTGTTCATGGTGTAAACGAAGAAGAGTGGAAAGCACTTCTAACCCATAGAGATAAGCCCATGATCAACAAAGTTATATCAGGCGTTTATCCTCCAGGCTCAACCATTAAGATTTTGACTGCTCTAAGTGCTTTAGAAAATGACATTATAAACTCTAAGTTTTTAAACGAATGCAAAGGTTATATTAATTTTTATGGAGAAAAATATCACTGTTGGGAAGATGAAGGTCACGGCGTCCTCGACCTAAAAGGTGCAATAAAAGAGTCATGCGATGTTTATTTTTATGAAGTAGCACGAAAACTTGGTGTAGATAGATTAGCAAAAACAGTTAAACAATTTGGTCTTGGAAAAAAAGTTCTAACAGGATTTGACGAAGAAAAAGCCGGCGTAGTACCTGATACTCAATGGAAATTAAGTCAAATTGGGAAAAACTGGTATTTGGGCGAAACACTTCACGCAGGTATTGGGCAAGGTTATTATTTAAGCACACCGCTTCAACTATGTTTAATGACTGCTCAATTAGCTAACGGTGGATTTAAACTTAATCCACGAATAATAGTTGATGAAAATGATAAAGTAAATAGTTTACAAAAATATTTAGATTATAAAAAAGAAAATCCAAATGATCTGCTAACGGTTGATCAACAAGTTTTCAATTTTAATTTAAAACCTCTTTTTAGAAATCAGGAAAATATCAACTTTATAAAAGATGCCATGTTTGCATCTTCAAATGAGCCAGGGGGAACCTCATACGGTTCAAGACATGCGGATAAAAAATTTATGTTTGCAGGTAAAACTGGCTCTTCCCAAATTAAAAGATATACCCAAGCACAACGAGAAGCGAAAGTTAAACAAGCTGATATAGCTTACGAAGACAGAGATCATGCTTTGTTTGTAGCTTTTGCACCTGTAGATGATCCCAAATATGCCATTAGCGTTTTAATAGAACACGGTGGTTCTGGCGCTAGTGCTGCCGCACCTGTTGCAAGAAAAGTGATTAAGAAAGTTATTGAACGTCACGAAATAAGAACTGCCATGAAGTATGAAAAATTAGGTGAGAATACTTAATGTTTTACAGTACAACTTCTTTACATATTCCATCTAATATTAGAGATAAATTATCTCATCTTGATTTTATTTTGTTCTTCTCAATTTTACTACTAGGTATTATTAGTATTTTTGCACAATTTTCTTCTGACGGTGGGGAATGGGCATCTCACTCTATAAAACATATGATAAGATGTTCTGTCTTTTTTATTTTCTTCATAGCTATTTCATTTGTCAATATTAGTCTTTGGAACAGATTGAGTTTTCTAATTTTTCTAATTTTTATTTTACTTCTTTTAGTCGTTCAATTTTTTGGTTTTGAGGTTAAAGCTTCAAAACGCTGGCTTAATTTATTTGTATTTATACTTCAGCCATCTGAATTAATGAAAATTGGGATTATTTTATTTCTTGCTAATTATTATCATAAAATATCCTTAAGTGACGTTAATAAACCTAAATATTTACTCATTCCAATAATTACCATATCTATTCCTTTTATCATAGTGCTGTCTCAATCTGACCTTGGTACTGCGCTTTTAATTTTATTTAGTGGATTGGTCGTTACTTGGTTTGCAGGTGTTAAATGGAAAATATTTGCTTATCTTTCTTTACTCGCTGTAGTATTAGCTCCAGTTGTTTTCCCTTTTTTAAAATCTTATCAAAAAAGTAGAATCTTAAGTTTTTTAAATCCAGAATTAGATCCATTAGGTGTAGGCTATCAAATCATTCAATCGAAAATAGCCATTGGCTCAGGAGGTTTGTTCGGCAAAGGATTTTTGAAAGGTTCTCAAGCTTATTTAGATTACTTACCTGAAAAACACACTGATTTTATTTTTACATTATATTCTGAAGAGTTTGGATTCTTTGGTTCAGTCTTTATAGTTTTTTTATATTTTTTAATTACTTACCGAATTGTTCACATTGGCAATATAACAAGAAGTATTTTTGGTAAACTTTTTTGTTATAGTTTTTCTACTGCCTTTTTTATTTATGTAACGGTTAATATGAGCATGGTTTTAGGATTATTACCTATTGTTGGAGCGCCACTACCTATACTTTCTTATGGAGGCTCATCCATGCTGGCCATTATGTTTGGTCTTGGCATCGTCATGTCTTGCAAAGTGTATAAAAATATCGCTGTTAGTTAACAAAAGCTAAATAATATTTTTTAGGTTATATTTTTCCCTAAGCTACAATGAACTTTTTGCTCTTGCGTATAAACTGATTCCATGATTAATTTCATAAATAAAAATATGTTTGGTGACAACAAAAATAAATTAATAAAACTAGTTGCAGAGAAATCTACAATTGGTGCAGATTTTACAGTTGAAGGATTAGTCAATTCACCTGGAGAAGTTGAATTAAATGGATCTGTTAAGGGACCTGTAAATGTTAAGGTTCTTTGCATAAAAGAAAAAGGTTCAGTTATAGGTGAAATTAATGCTGAAAGAGTAGAAGTGAATGGCTATGTTGACGGAACAA
>JAQBTZ010000089.1 GCA_027624675.1 bacterium | reverse complement strand
GTAGTCCTTTTATATTTAATTATAAAGAAAAAATATAAAGCAATTTTTTATACTCTTTTATTTATCTTGTTTTTTACCATAATTGCAGAAGTTTTAATAGGTAAAGGGATAACTATCTATTACTTACGACATGTATTAGATGATGTTTCAAAACAGGCATCAACTCCAAGTTTTATGGACCAATCTATTTTAGGTTTACTAAGAAGGTTTGAATTTAGTGATTTAAATATATTTAATTTAAATTTATCCTCTAATGTAATAAGGTCATTGATTTCTTATGCTATAACTGGAATTTTAGTCTCCTTATTATTTATTATTGAATATTTTAAAAAAACAAAGAGTAAGTCAAATTTTTTAATTATTTATTCATCTTTAGTACTAATTGGTCTTATTGGCACAGGTTTAGCTTGGTACCACCAGTTTATCGTTTTGTTACTTCCAATTTATGTTGGGTTTTTATATGTATCAAGATTAAATGAAAAAGTTAAATATTTATTGATAGGATTTCTTTTTCTATCGTATATATTAATGAGTATTAACTTTATGGGTGTATTTAAAGGGTATTTGCAATTAACATCGTTATTTGGTGCGGTAATTGGATATTTAGTTTTAATATATGTAATTAAATATGAGCCTGAAAATGTTTCAAATTTTCAGTTTAGTAAAGTACAAAACCAAACCATTAGTATCTTTTTCCTTGTAGTGTTTGTTATTTCAATTAACCCACTTACTTTAGGGGAGGTTTTAAAACAGGGTAGAGATAGAGTTAGAGTCCGTAATATTGACCTTTTAGGAGGGGTGCTTTCAAAATATAAACCTGATTTTAAACAAGGAGAGGCAAATAGTTTTAACAGAAGTGAAAAAGTTGACGAAGGGTATATCTTGTTTCAAAACGCTCAAGGTGATTTTAGACAAGCAGTATCTATATTGCCACTTGATCCTATCAATAACGAAAACTATAACTTTTCATTTGAATCTAAGTCTAAAAATGACTTTGTGTTAGCTACTAAGCTTGAGAGCAAGGTGTATTTACAGAGATTTGGACAATATTATAGGTTTGCTTGTGTTAATGATAATTGCAGTACAAAACAAGATATAGAGTAAAATGAAAAAAATATTATACTTAAGCCGTTCTGGACAGTTTGGAGGGATGGAAAAACATATTTTAGATTTGATAAAAAGTGTAAATAATGATTATCAGGTCCATGTTTTTTGTGCAGAGGGTGAGATGGCAAAAGAATATGCCAAAGCTTCTGCAATTGTAAGATATGTTATTCCTCAAAACTCTATAGATTTTTCGTACATGAAAAAGGTTAGACAGTACGTTATAAATAATCAGATAAATATAGTGCACTCACATGAACTTGAGGTTAGTATTTTAGGATTAATTGCAGTTGCTGATTTAAAAAATGTTAAAAAAATTATGCATATCCATACTCCAATTACTAGTTGGAAGCATAATTTAGCAGGAAAATTTTTTAAAGCACCATTAAATTTTATAGCAAACTTTCTAGTTGGTAATTTTATTGCAGATAGGGTAATAGCATTAACTGAGTCAATTAGAGAAGAGCGAGTTAAAAAGGAATTAATTAGAAACTCTAAAATTGTAATGATACCTAACTCGATAAATACTGATGATTTTAGTGTTGGAAAAGAGTTAAAGGAAAGATATAAGAACGAGATTTTAGATAAGTATAAGATACCAGCAGATAGAATAATAATTGGTAATTTAAGTAGGTTAACTAGAGAAAAGGGGCATAACCTGTTAATTACCGCATTTGCAAAGCAATATAAAGGTGAAAATTACCATCTGTTAATTGCAGGTGGTGGTGAATTAGCAGGTGAATATAATAATTTGATTAAACAATTAGATATATACAGTCAATGCACTATTACAGGTATTTTTGCTGAAGAAGACAAGGTCAAATTATATAGCGCATTTGATTATTTTGTTTTCCCCTCACTTGCCGAAGGATTTGGTTATGTTTTGGTTGAGGCAATGAGCATGGGGTTACCAATTTTAGCCTCAAATATTGAAGTTTTACATGATGTTTCTGAAAATAATATTAATTTTTTCAAGGTTGGGGATGTTGAGGACTTGTCGGTAAAGTTAACTGGATTTATTCTAGCACCTTATAACTATCAAGAACTACAGAAAAATTACCTACAAGTTTTGAATAAATACTCTTTTACTAGTTTTAAGAATAACTACTTAAGTTTATATAATAGCTTGCTATGAATATATTATTTCAATCTAAATCTGATTTATATAACCCACGTGGTGGAGATACTATTCAGATGGAGAAGTTGTCAGAAGAGATAAGAAAACTAGGTCATAATGTTGATATTAATTTAACAATTAACCCAGATTTAGAAAGGTATGACATTGTTAATATCTTTAATATTAATCATATAGTTGAATTTTACCCCCAGTTTAAAAATGCAAAAAAACAGAATAAAAAGGTTGTAATTTCTGCAATTTATCATTCTATGCGAGATATCAAGACCTGGGAAAAATTAAACTCGTATGGATTTCGAAAGTTATTAAATAGTTTAGGTATCACTAATCAGTATCTACGGGACTATCTTAAAAACATTTATAAGATTATTTTTGAGAAAAAATACGATAAGATTTTGCCCCTTATTAATCAGATGATTATTGGTACAAAAAAACAACAAAAAGAAGTTATAGAAAATTGCGATATGGTTTTTGTGCAGACATTACGAGAGGTAGAAGATATAAAAACGGAGCTTGATATTTCTGATTTCAAGTTTGGGCATGTGGTAAATGGCGTTGATACTAGTTATGCAGATTTAAGTGCTGAGGAAATAAAAAACAAGTATAAATTAGATAAATACATTTTAGAGGTAGGAAGGATTGAACCTAGAAAAAATCAATTAATGGTAATTGATGCGTATGAAAAGTTGGTTGCCGAAGGAAAGCTAGGTAACGATATAAAGTTAGTTTTTGCAGGTGATAAAAATGCACATCATCAATCATATTTTTCAAAGTTTACAGCAAGAATAACTAATAATTCTAATATTATTTATTTAGGGTTTATGCCCTATTCTGATATACAGCACTTGATGACAGGAGCAATGGTGCATGTTTATCCTAGTTGGTTTGAAACTACCGGCCTACTTAATATTGAAGCATTATGGGCTGGAACAAAGGTCGTAACATCAGGATCTAGAACTAAAGAATATGTTAAGGATTATGGTCATTATTGCAACCCCTCAGATCTTAATTCTATTGCAGATGCTATAATTAAATCATTAAACTCTGATATAGATTTTGCTGAGGTTAAAAGATATATAAAAGATAATTTTACTTGGGAAATAG
>JAQBTZ010000088.1 GCA_027624675.1 bacterium | reverse complement strand
TGTGGAGCACCACTAAAAATCTGAAAACAGTCAGCATCAATTATTTGAGCATTAGTTATTGCATTTGATAAACCACCAGCTATTGAAACATGCGCGCCGAGTTTTATATTTTTCATAGGTCTTTGAATAACTTTGTTAATATTTCACTGTGTAGATGTTCATTTCTACTTGAAACATGATAATAAATATATTCTGGATTTTTTTCAAACAACTTTAGATTTTCAACAGCATCAAATTTCTTCCCTTTAATATCAGTTACCACACAACCACTATGTTGTGCTACAGAACAAGCAAACATCTCATATAACTTTTCACCTCCAAATGGGTCTAAATAAACATCTACAACCCCCATTGCAAGTTTTAACCAATATATATGACCACTACTAATTATTAGTCTGTTTGGTAATTTTAATAAATCAACGATTTTATCAATACTTTTTCTTTCTTCTTGATTTTCTAGTGTAAAAACAATAAGTGCCTCTGAAATATGACTTTTCTTTACAATATTAAACTTGATCTTCTCCTTACTCTGAACTTGATAAAAATTAGTAACATTATCTTCAACCATTGCCACAATTCCAGTTTGATAATCCAAAATTGCAGATGTAATAAATTTGTAGTCATATGTAAAAATAGAAATTCCCATTGCCGCCTCGTGAAAAGTTTTTGAAGCAAGTGAACTATTACAAAAGGGGTCGTAAACAACACGGTAAATGTTGTCACCATTATTAAAAAATCCACTTTCCTCAGAAAATATACTTCCAGTTATCTGAAATTCAACCAATTTTTTCTTGACGATTTCATCAATTTCAACATCAAAGCTGTACTGTATATTTCCGCCATCTTTAACCATTAACTGTTTTGACAAACTTTTAGAAAATTCTAAATAGTTAGAAAGAACAGGTCGCATGAAATCAAAAGCACTATTAAAAGTTGAAAATATAAACTGTTTCAAATTTGAATCCATAATACTTGATTAATTAATTAACTTTTTACTTTTCAAATCATCAAAAATCAATTGATCTACTGGGCCAACTATATTTCTTTGTTCATATGTGTAATATGCAATATCTTGTATCTCACTTGATGGCATTATTTCCCCAACATAGTCTGCTGTATAACAGGTCATTCTAACCATTACTCCATCTGGCTTACCATGAGCTTGAGCCAAAAAAACTCCATATAGTTTTATCGTTTCTAAGTTTAAATCAACAGACAACTCTTCTTTAACCTCTCTTATTAAAGCCTGCTCGTCTGATTCGCCTAACTCTTTTTTCCCTCCTGGAATATAATAAGTTTGCTTACCTTTACTTAAGGTCATTAATATTTCTCCATTTATAATGTGAATATAAGCTAATTTATCGACAAAACTTTTCTCAGCCATAATAATGCATCTAAAAATTTATTACTTATTTCATAATAACATTAAGTCCTTATTATGTGACAAGGTCAAACCTACGGGGTTCGACCTTATTCTCCCCCAACAGTTTTTACTCCTCATCATGTTTAATTATGTATTTCAGCTCCTCTAATGATCTTTGATAATCTGCTCTATCCAATATAAAGTTCTTATAACTTTCTAGGTCATTATTAAAATACGTTAAAACTTTAGATGTATTTACTAATTGATCATTCCCCAACCCTAAATAAGCAGCATGTGAAGACCTTTTATTTATCATTTCTCCAAATGTTTTATCTAATCTTGATGAAAACCCATTAAGATGAACATATCTTACAGTATGTAAAAGCTGCTCATCCGTTTTTATAGAAACAGCTTTAAAATCCTTAAGAAAAATTTGCCCTTTTCTTTCAGTTTTAAGATTAAAATTTCTTGTAAATGAATTAACAAGTTTAGAAATAAAATTAGAGGTACCATTATCAACTTTTTGTTGTAATACTAAGTGATAATGATTAGGCATTAGATAATAAGCCAAAATTTCAACTCTAAAGTATTTTTCCAAAGATATATCAACATTTAAATTTTCTGATGAAGCTTTACCAAACCTTGGTAATAAAGAAAAACTTGTATTGGCTTTCGTTAACAAATGGTTCGAATCTTGAAGGCATATATTTATATTAAAATATAAAAACTAACTGTAAACCCTTGTGTCAGAACGTAGTCAAACTCCGCAGGTTTGACCTAGCTTAATCATCAATCCCCGGAACTTTGTACCTTAAGGCAAAATCTTTTACCTCTTTTGCGATTTGTTCTAAAACTGTATCATCTTTCTGGTTTTGTAATACTTTATCTATCCAACCTGCAATCTTAACCATTTCTTCCTCTTTCATCCCCCTACTTGTTAAGCTTGGTGTGCCCATTCTAAGTCCTGATGGGTAATATGGTTTGCTTGTTTCTCCTGGTACTGTGTTTTTATTCATTATAATATTTGCCTTTTCAAGTGCTATTGCACTACTATGTCCATGCATATTTTTGTTTCGTAAATCTAGTAATAATAAATGCTTGTCTGTCCCCCCCGATGTAACCATATATCCCATTTTAGTAAACTCACTTGCTAAAGTTTGTGCATTTACAACTACTTGTTTTGAATATTTTTTAAATTCTGGTGTTAATGCCTCTTCTAAAGCTACTCCTACCCCTGCAATCTGATGGTTTGGTGGGCCACCTTGTAGTCTTGGAAAAACTCCGTAATCGATTTTTTCCATTAGCTCTTTTTTTGCAAATATCATTGCTCCAATTGGCCCTCTTAGTGTTTTTCTTGTTGTCATTGTAACTACGTCAGCATATTCAAATGGAGAATTATTAACCCCTGCTAAAACTAAACCTGCCTCGTGTGCAATATCTGCCATATAATATGCTCCTACCTCTGTTGCCATTTCTTTTAATGCTTTGTGATTAAGCTCGCGAGGATATGCTGTTCCACCTGAAATTAGTATCTGTGGTTTTTCTGCTAATACTTTTTCTCTTACTTTTTCATAATCAAACACTCCCGTTTCAGGTTCAACTTGATAATTAACCGAATCAAACATTATTGATGTAAAACTTATTTTCTTACCATCGGGTAATTTCCAGCCATGTGATAAATGACCTCCGTCGTATAGGTACATTCCCATAATCTTATCGTTTGGTTGTAATAAAGATGTGTAAACTGCTAAGTTTGCAACTGACCCACTAACAGGTTGCACATTTACACCCCAAACACTTTCATCTAAACCAAAGGCTTTTAATGCTAGCTCTTTTACTCGTGATTCTATTAAATCTATGTTCTCGTTTCCTTGGTAGTACCTTTTACCAACCTGTCCCTCGGAGTATTTGTTTATAACAACAGAGCCAACAGCCCTTAACACATTTTTACTTGCATAGTTTTCAGAGGGAATCATTTGTAACTGTTCTTTTT
>JAQBTZ010000087.1 GCA_027624675.1 bacterium | reverse complement strand
ATTTAGAGGGAGTATGATGCCAAGACGAGCATTAACAAACTCGTTAAATATACCTGCTGTTGAGGTAATAAGTCGAATGGGTTACATTAACGCACTTGATAAGTTAAAAGAGATGGGGGTTACAAGTATTACAGATTACAGTAATTATGGACTATCAGTTGTTTTAGGAGGGGTTGAAATACCACCACTAGAAATGGCTGGAGCCTTTACAACACTGGCAAATGGTGGAGTTTATGTGAAACCATTTGCAATAGAGAGGGTAGAGGATAAATACGGACAGGTTTTATTTGAACGAAAGGTTGAGAAAAAGCAGGTATTAAGTCCTGAGACCGCTTACATTATTACCGATTGGATATCAGACAGTAGAGCAAGATCAGAGATATTTGGGTATCCATATTATTTTAACTATGGTAAAGCACAAATTGCAATGAAGACAGGAACAACAGAAAACTTTAAGGACAGTTGGCAGATGCTGTATACACCGTATATGGTAACTGCTGTATGGGTAGGAAATAGTGATAATAAAGTAATGCAAAGTGTTGCAGGGGTTGACGGTGCTGCAAGTATAATGCACCCTATAATGTTAGAGGCAATAAAAGGAAAAGAAGATATAAAATTTGTAATGCCATCAACACTTGTAAGGGTAAGTATTTGTCCAATAGATGGAAGTTTATCTTGTGGAAATTGTGGTGGACAAAATGAGTTATTTGTTAAAGATAGTAAAACCATACCAACCAAGTATTGCTCAACAGAGTCAATAGATAAGATTAAAGAGGACTTTAATAATCAGTTTGGAGAAAAGAAGAAAGAAGAAGAGAAGAAAAATGATTAATTAGTTCTCGATTTTACTCGAACAGTAAATAGCTATTCTTCGACCTTGTGGAGAAGAAAGATGACGATGATAATTAGTTATAAAACCCCCTCAACACAGCTAGCTCCTGCACAAGCTGAAGTGCAACCTTTGTATACTTTTCCTGTATCACTTTTATAACAAATAAAAGTTGAAGATGTAAGTAATGAGGCTACTTTAATATAATAACTGTTTGTACTAGCTACATATGTAACACCAGTGGGCCAACTTGACAAGTAGCCATTACATGTTGCATCGTTTCCTGAGCCTGTATTACATTGCGCATCAGTTGGGTAAGTGCCATTTGCAGAAGTAAAAGCCTCAACTGCTGTACCAACTTTTCTTATTGCTTCAGCATTTGCAACCTCCGCAGCACGGTTTCGTTGGCGAGTGGGGTTAAGAACTCCGATTAAAACAACTGCCATTATACCTATAATAGAAATAACTATTAAAAGTTCGATTAGCGTAAACCCTTGGTAAGATTTAAATTTTAACATAACTTATTAACAGCTAGATCCGCTTAATGTAACCCCACCTGCATTTGGTGTCCATTTCCAGTATTTAGTGTTATCTCCAAAACTTTTAACCGCAACACAACCAGTAGTATCCCTATAAATAAACCAGCATTGTCTTGTTCCCACTCCTGTAAACCCTCCACTTCCATAAGTATCTGCGCATGTTGCAGGTGCGTTTACACCATTAATAGACCACATTATCCAGTCACTAGTTCCTCCAGTGGCTTGTTGAACAACGTTTGTAAGTTCATTTAAAAATTGTGTATTATCGGGATACACAGGAGTGGTAGTTGTACTATATGCTGAAGCATAAGACGAAATTGCAAGACCTGCTTTAGACAGAGCTGCAGAAAGACCTGCATCCCTTGCCTTGTTCATTTGGGCAACAGGGTTTATAACAGCAATTAAAACTGCTGCCAAAATGCCAATGATTGCTATAACAATTAAAAGTTCGATAAGGGTAAAACCGCGAGAGGTGTTTTTTAAGGAGAAATTTTTTGGCAGGTTCATATAATTTATATACTTAAGACTTAATATTTTTCAGTATAATACCTACGGATAACTTATGCAAGTATTTACCAAACAATCAGTTTTAAACCCGCTTTCCCCATTTGTTAGCTTGCACATTTTTAAATTAGGAAAGCTTTCTATATTGCTTGTTACTATATATTTTTCTGCCCCTTTTGGTTCTGCAAGTCCTGCAAAACAAAACTCTTTTATGTTTGCTGCTACCCTGCCATATATTATTTCGCGTCCGGCAGCAGGGTGTTTTGGCCAAGCCTTAAAAATACCGTTACAATAAGTTTCTTTAGTACATTCTGCTACACTTGGTGCACTGTTATATGTATAAACATAAGAACCTATATCACTATAACTTGATGCCAATATGCTTTGTAAACCAAAATTAATTGATTTTTCATTTGTTCCTTGAAAGTTAAAAGAGGCAATTGAACCTGCAATTAATACAACTAATATAGTTAAAGCAACTAATAGTTCAATAAGTGTAAAGCCGGAATTCTTAGACATTGTAATTAGTATAAAGTATCTAGTATAGAGTATCTAGTATTTTGTCATTGCACTCAAGAGTACCGCAGGCGACTAAGCTCATAAATTCGCTAAGTCTTGTGGTTGCGAGGTACTCCAAAGCAATCTACTGCGGGAAAAGACTGCTTTGTCGTTTACTCCTCGCAGTGACGGGCAACGACTAGTGTATAATTGTGTTATGAAAACAAAGGTTGTAACTAAAACTCAAGTTGAGTTATTAAATGTTGGTAAAAAAGTTGCTGTAGGACTTAGTGGTGGAGTTGATAGTGCGGTTTCTGCGGTGTTACTTAAACGTGCGGGCTTTGAAGTTATAGCAGTTAATATGAAATGTTGGAGCAATGCTGATGGTAGTGAGTGTGAAGCTGATAAAGATAGAAAGATTGCAATTCAAGTTGCAGAAACAATTGGTATCCCAATAAAAATCTGGGATTTTGAGAAAGAGTACAGAGAGAAAGTGATTGAGCATTTTTTCTCAGAGATAAAAAAGGGAAGAACTCCAAATCCAGATATAATTTGCAATAAAGAGATAAAGTTTGAGATGTTTTTAAATAAAGCATTAAAAAACTTAGGTGTGGATTATATTGCAACAGGTCATTATGCGCG
Source organism: bacterium (assembly GCA_027624675.1). Lineage (GTDB taxonomy): Bacteria > Patescibacteriota > WWE3 > 2-01-FULL-39-13 > JAQBTZ01 > JAQBTZ01. The sequence continues at coordinate 355 of JAQBTZ010000087.1, read as the reverse complement.
AATTATTAGTGAGAATAATTCATATAAATTGCTGAAAGGAATTGATGAAACTAAAGATCAATCATATTTTTTATATGCCCTTAATCAGCATCAACTTTCAAAAACTTTATTTCCTGTAGGGCATTTAACCAAAAAAGAGGTAAGAGAGCTTGCAGATGAGTTTGATTTACCAAATAAAAATAAAAAAGATTCTGTTGGCATATGCTTTATTGGCGAGGTAGATATTACAGATTTTTTAAAAAAAAATATTGATGAGAAAAAGGGAGTAGTAAAAAATTTAAAAGGTAAAACTATAGGTGAGCATATTGGTGTATGGTTTTATACAATTGGGCAAAGGCACGGATTTACGATAAAC
>JAQBTZ010000086.1 GCA_027624675.1 bacterium | reverse complement strand
ATCTTTAACCCCCTCTTTAAGCTTTGGTAATTTTGCCAAGGTTCAAAATTTTTGCACAAAGGAGAGAGAAATGGTTACGTATGCACCGTTTGGACCAAACACAGGAAATTGGAATGAGGAGTTGTTAGCCTCTATTGCACAGAATTGCTATATTCCAGCTTTCGAGGGTCCTCCATGGTATGAGGTTGGTGAGTGGACAGTAAAACAGGTTGTAGCCGATATTACAAACCAACTTAGCAAAAAAGGTGCTATTGGATTTGTTGCTCTTGATTCTGGTAAAGTTGTAGGTTGTGTTTTTGGTTATCCAATGGGCAAAACGGAACTTTCTGCTGAGCTTAAGATTACAGTTTCCATAGACGGAATGTACCTTGATGAGATCTGTGTTGCACCAAGTTACCATGGTCAACAAATTGGATCTACCCTTTACCAACTTTGGAGCAAGAAAGTAGGTAGAAAGGTTGTAATAGCAAGAACTATGACCAACCCGCCAACTATTGTTTATCCCTGGTTTTTGAAGATGGGTTATACCGTTATTGCAGAATATAACGATTCACAGGGGAAGGTTATCCTGATGAAAGACTTATGGCGCCCACCAAACTGGATGATTAGATAAATGAAAAGGAGACACACACAGCAAAACTTGCGGTTCGTGCATGTGTGTCTCCCTCTTCATATTACTATAAACACAAAACAAACCCGAATACTTATTGTATAATAATAAGTATGGACGAAGTTGCAGAGATAAAAAACAGATTAAATATTGTTGATGTGATTATGCCTTATGTAACCCTTAAAAAAACAGGAAAGAGTTACAAGGGAAATTGCCCTTTTCATTCTGAAAAATCTCCATCTTTTATCGTTACTCCTGAGCTTGGTATATATAAATGTTTTGGTTGTGGCGAGGCTGGTGACATTTTTAATTTTGTTGAAAAAAAAGAAGGAATAGAATTTGCAGAAGCATTACACATGTTAGCTGATAAAGCAGGTGTCAAACTTACACAAAAACATGGTGAAAACACAAAACCAATTTTCGAAGCTAATAAACTTGCAGAAAAATTCTATAGATACTGTCTCTTAAAAACTACAGAGGGAAAAAAGGCCTTAGAGTACCTAACTAAAACCAGACAGCTAAGTACCAAGACAATTGAAGAATTTGGTATTGGTTATTCTCCAAATTCTTGGGACCAAACATATAAAACTCTTACAAATAAGGGAATAAAAATAACAGACTTAGAACAGGCTGGTCTTGTAATCAAAAAAGATAATGGCTATTACGATAGATTTAGGGGCCGAGTTATGTTTCCATTTTACGATATAACAGGAAGGGTTATAGGGTTTTCTGCTCGAACACTAAATAAAGATGATGGCGCAAAATACATAAACACCCCAGAGACAAAAATCTTTACTAAAGGTCAGACCTTATACGGCCTTTTTACAAACAAGAAAGGTATACGAGATAACGACAAAGCATTAATAGTAGAAGGTCAGATGGATGTTATTTCAACTAATAAAGCAGGTTTTAACTTCGCAGTTGCACCAGGTGGAACAGCTCTTACAAAAGAACAGCTACTACTAATAAAAAGGTTTACAAATAATATTGTTCTAAGTTTTGATTCTGATACTGCAGGAATTAATGCCTTAAAAAAATCTATAACACTTGCTGAAGGGTTAGATATTAATATAAAGGTACTAAACCTAGAAAACTATCACGACCCAGATGATGCAATTAAATCATCAATAAAAAAGTTTGAAACAATGATAGATACATCAACCGATGCATATAATTACTTAATAAACTCTTACCTAAAAGAGAATATTGATTCACCTACAAAGCGAAAACAAACAGCCAAAGAGGTTACTGAGATAATCTCAACTATTTCTGATCCAATAAACAGGGACTATTACTTAACACAATTATCCGAAGTATTAGGTGTTACAAAAAGCAATATTAGATTAACAAGATCAACACAAAATAACCCTACTCCAAAACAAATAGAGGTTAAAGGTACAAACGAAGAGGTAATTATATCAATATTAATTAACTATCCTAATTTTATTACGAAATATGAAAACGAGATTAAAAAAGCTGGTATTGAGGTAAAAATAACAGATAAAGAATTAAAGGAAAAAATAACGATGCTTAGGGCAGGACAAGTCCAAGATGATGCAGATAACGAATTAACCAAAAGACTTTCAACAATTATAACTAAACAGTTTGAAAAAGATTTAAAAGAGGCATCAAAAACAGGGAACACAGAAAATATTAATAAAATTGTATCAGAAATTAAAAAGATTAAGAAAATGTAAGAAAAATTTAGGTAATTTTACTGTTTTGTTGTATAATTTCGCGTAGTAACAGTAAAAAATAAAAGAACACTTATGGCAAAAACCCAAAAACACGATCAGAAAATTTTAGACCTAATAGCTAAGGGTAAAAAAGACGGTTATTTATTACAAACTACTATATTAGAAACTTATCCAGAAGCAGAAGAAGATATATCAAAACTTGATGAGTTATATGAAATCTTAATTGAAAATGAGATTGATGTTTTAGATGATCCAGAAGAAATTGCAGATGCTGAAAAACTAGTTAAGAGTGTTGAAATTCAATCATCACTTGATAAAAGCATTACATCTGATCCAGTCCGAATGTACCTTAGAGAAATTGGTAGGCACAAACTATTAACAAAGCTTGAAGAAGTAGAGATCGCACAAGCTATCGAAAAAGGTAACGAAAAATCAAAGCAAAAGCTTATTCAATCTAATTTACGACTTGTTGTTTCTATTGCAAAAAAATACATAGGCCGTGGACTTAGTTTTTTGGATCTTATTCAAGAAGGAAATATAGGATTAATGAGAGCAGTTGAGAAATTTGACTGGAGAAGAGGTTTTAAATTTTCAACATATGCAACATGGTGGATTAGACAGGCTATAACAAGAGCAATTGCAGACCAGGCTCGCACAATTCGTATCCCTGTTCATATGATTGAGACAATTAATAAATACAAGAGGATAGAACGAAGATTAGAGCAAGAGTTAGAAAGATTACCAACACCAGAAGAAGTTGCAAAAGAGATGGAGATTGACCCTGAAAAAGCACATGAGATAGTAAAAATTGCACAAGAACCAACAAGCTTAGAAACACCAGTAGGAAAAGAAGAAGACAGTAGATTAAAAGAGTTTATTCCTGATGAAAACTTTATTAGACCAGAAGATTTAGCTAGCTATGAGCTTTTAAAAGGGCATATGAACGATGTCTTACAAACACTATCCCCTCGAGAACAAAGGGTTTTAGAGCTAAGATTTGGCCTTAAAGATGGTAAATCAAGAACACTAGAGGAAGTTGGAAAAGAGTTTGGAGTAACAAGAG
>JAQBTZ010000085.1 GCA_027624675.1 bacterium | reverse complement strand
ACTGCGTTCCGAAAACCTTTTATTTAAAAAGACAAAACTTATATAATGATTACAACTTTTAATTTATAATGGCGGTTAATATGAGCAATCTTAAAAAAGGCTTTGATAGCATAATAAATAGTAAAGAGTATGAATGTAAATTAAGTGAGCATTTAACCTCTTTATTAAGAAGAACAAAATCTTCAGAAACTGAATCTTCTATTGCTTTTGCGTTTGAATCTGAAATATATCTTTTTGTTAGGATTTTTTTTAATATCGATATTGATTTTAGAAAAGAAGAAAGTCAATCAACATTAAGACATAAATTTGCAGGCAGAATGGATGCGATCTGCAATAACCTCGTTATTGAATACAAAAAACCAAGCAAATTAAAAACTAAAGACGATAAAAACAGTGCGATTAATCAATTAAATAATTATTTAAAACAACTATTAGAAGAAGGTAGCGGAGAATTTCACGGAATATTAACTGATGGAATTAAATTAAAATATTTATTTTTAAAAGATGGGGTCATACAACAAACTCCTTTCAAAAATATTGACGAATCTGACCTTGATAAGATTGTTCAGTTTTTGACTGATATTAATAATAAAAGATTTGTTCCCAAAAACATTGTTGAAGATTTTAAACTTGAATCAAAAAATAACTTTACTTCTGATTTAGCAAGATATTTATTTGATAAATTGATAAATAACTTTACTGGAAAAACAGCAATGCTTTATCAAGAATGGGAAGTTCTTTTTCATTTATCGGAAAGTGATAAAGGTCAGAACGAAGACATAAAAAAGAGGAGAAAAGCATTAAGTAAACTGTTCAATATAGATATTAATGATAGCGGAACAGATTATAAAGCCCTTTTTGCGCTTCAAACTACTTATGCGATAATTGTAAAACTAATCGCTTGTAAGGTAGTTACTAAAATAGAATTTAATAAAGAGATAGAATATTTTTCAGATCTTTCAAAGATTGAACCTAAAACATTAAGAAAATTTCTTGAATATATTGAAGATGGGTATGTTTTTCAAACCGGAGGAATAAGAAATCTTTTAGAAGGAGACTTTTTCTCATGGTATTGTTCCGAGAATATTTGGTCTGAAGAAGAAGCCAAAATTATAATTGGAATTATTAATTTACTAGAGGGTTATTCAAATAGTTTCTATAAGCATGGATTTTCTACCATAGATATATTTATTGCATTATACATGGAGATAATGCCTAAAGAAGTTAGACATAGTTTGGGTGAATACTTTACCCCTGCTTGGTTAGCTGATTACGTTGTTAAAGAAAGTATAAAACTAACTGAAAATAAAGAATTTACAGCGATTGACCCTTGTTGTGGTAGCGGTGTTTTTGTAATGTCAATTATTAAACATATCATTGGTTCAAAAGATGTAATCAGTTTAACAGATTTAGAAAAAAGAGATTTACTCAAATCAATTTTAAAAAGAGTTAGAGGAGTTGATATAAATCCTTTGTCTGTTTTAACCGCAAAAGTTTGTTTTTACTTATCAATTAAACCCTTGATAAATGGTGATGATATAGAAATTCCTGTTTATTTAGGTGATTCCGCCAATATTCCTACTAAAAAACAAATTCAAAATATAAATTGTTATCAATATACAATCAATACCAAACAAGAGAGTATTCAAATTATCTTGCCTTCATTATTTGTTGAATCTAAGAATTTTCTTTCGATGATGAGTCAAATTCAAGCAATAATTAAAACTGAAGATGTAAACCTTGTTTATCAAAAATTTATTACGAGTATCGGAAAAGACAATCTAAATAAAGAAATTAATGAAAATATTAAAAATCTTTCAGAACAATTAGTAAGATTACATAAAAAAAATTGGGATGGAATTTGGATTCGTATAGTAGCAAATTTCATGCTTGTTGCGAGGGTTAAAGATATTGATATTATCGTTGGCAATCCCCCTTGGATTAAGTGGGAATTTCTACCTCAAGCATATGCTGAAAAAATAAAAAGCTTGTGTGTCGATAGACATTTATTTTCTGGTCAAACCTATATGGGAGCAATCAGTTTGAATATTTGCGCTCTTATCGCAAATGTTACTGCGTCTACTTGGTTGACAAAAGGAGGCGTTTTGGCTTTTTTGATGCCACAAACACTAATGACACAAGATTCTTATGCTGGATTTAGAAATTTCTATACAAATGTTAAGTCAGATACAAGACTATATCTCCAAAAATTAGATGATTGGACTGGAGCAGGAAATCCGTTTATTGATACGAGTGAAAAATTTATGACTTACTATTACAAACAAAATTTTGTAGACTACTTTAAAGATGGTATACCAATTACTAAAATTCAAAAGAAAAGAGGAGTTTCTATTTTTGAAATTAACTCAAAACAATCTTATCCAGAAGTAAACGAATTTTTTGAAACTTCATTTAAAAAAGCATTTCAAATGGATCCAGAAAGAACGGGCTATACCACAATAGATGAATCAGAATTAAATAGAAAAAAACATTTTAATTTGATTATTGGAAATTGTGATTATAAAGCAAGAAGTGGTGTTGAATTTACTCCCGCAGAAATATATTTTATAGAGCCAGTAAATAAAGTTTCTAAAAAAGGAAGTCATTTATTTAAACCTTCAGAATTTAAAAATTCTAAATACAAATCTATCTCAACTTTACCAATCCAACTGGAAACAAAATTTATTAAACCAGTAGTTAAAGCTCCAGAGATTGTTCCTTTTGGTATAAATAAAAATAATAATTATTGCATTTTCCCTTATGAGAACAATGTTACTGTGTCTATAGATGAGCAAAAACTTTTACACGAATCTCCTCAATTATTCAATTACTTAACAAACAGTAAAAAAGTTATTGGGAAACAATCAAAAAGAAGTTTAACTATTTCAAGAGGAAAATCTTTTTATTCTCTTTCAAAAGTTGGTAAATATACTTTTGCACCCTATAAAGTAACTTTTAGAGATAATACCAAATTAAGTGCAACTGTTGTAAAAGAAGTGGTTACTCTTTGGGGTGAAAAAGTTCTGCCTATTTGTGCAAAACACTGCCCATACATAAGTCAAGATGAGAATGGTAGAAATATTTCAGAGGAAGAAGCATATTATTTATGTGGGATATTAAACACTCCTATTGTTTGTGAATATTTTAAAGCAACATATAGCACAAGATCATATAGCATTAATTTTAATATTAAAATGCCATTGTATGATAAAAACAACAAGCATCATAAAAAAATGTTTGAATTGTCAAAAAAAGCATCAGTAAATGGAGTTACAAACGAAATCCTAAAAGAGTTAGAAAAAACATATTTAGAATTATGTAAAGAAAAACAATAAGGAGTTTTGAAAAATGAAATTCACCCCTAACCCCTCTTTCATTTTTCAAAACGGAAAAAATCAA
>JAQBTZ010000084.1 GCA_027624675.1 bacterium | reverse complement strand
TTAACCCCAAAGGAAGAGCTCCCCAAACTCATCATAAGGAATATATCTTATCTCAATCTAAAGAAGAGATTGAAGATTGGATTATCACACGATTAGAAAGTGATGAGCATCCATTTCGACATCCTGATTTGTTATGCCCAATGCACTTAGAAGAGACAATAAAAAAGACAGATCGATCTTTAAATATCAATGCAAAAGATATTCGATCTACTTTAATTAAATTTGGATATGTCGAGCTAAGTAAACAGGTCAGAATGAAAGATGGCTCTAGACCAAAGCTTTATGCCAAAGGTAAAGATAGGGCAGATCATCTCTCTACCTTACAAGACTCTAAAATTGCTAACCATTATATGAAGCCCAAGTCTGATTTCGTCAATAGCAGTTACGAGTATGTTAGGGCAAGTGCTTTAGAGGAAGACAAAACTATAAACGAAGAAATTCCTTTTTAGGATATTTGGATATGTGGATACGTTAAATTTTTATTTTTTAAATAAGTTATGCTAACAGTAGTCATATTATTTATTCATTTTTTTTAAAAAGATAGATATCCATATCCATATATCCACTTTATCTCCCATAATGTTTAGGTTTATATAGTTCTATAAGTTTTATGAGCCCTCTCCTTGAGGGGGTTATCCGTGGTCCGTGGTCCATGATCCATGGAAAATCAATCAATTGAAATAGTCTAATGTTTACTTTTGTTAACGTTTAATTATCCAAAAATTACTGAGATTATTGATTATTTTTAAAGTTAATATTTTTCAATTAATTCCATTTGCATTTACTACAAAAAGTTTCAGCACCATGAAAGTTACTCATGTGTCGAGCATGTCTTTAAATTTAGTTAAAACAGTTAGGACATAGGTCTCTAGCTATGGTTTCTCTTTATGCCGGATTAACACTCTAACTTGATTCAAAAAAACCATTTTAAAGGGGGTACAGGAATCAAATAAAAGCTATGGAGTATGATTAGATTCAGACCCTTTTTTTAGGTTTAAACATTTTGTTGATATTGTTAAATACTAGCCCCGCTATTGGCAATACTTTCATAGCATACAGAGTTTAATTTAAATCAAGTAAGACATGAGAATATTTTTTATTTTCTGATAATCGAGCATATTCATCTTTGGTATTCTTACAAAAAAGTTGGATAGATGAGAGACTTCCAATTTTTGCCAATTGTTTTGTGTCATATTGATTTAACACTTTACTGTAAGTAATAGGCACATTATTTGCTTTTAGAAAAGCTGTGAGATTAAGAGAGCTAATTGCAAAATTGACATTTTCTGGAACAATATCTTGATTTTCCATCATGTACATTTTATCTAATGCTCCTACCGCAACTCCAATAACTTCTCCATTATAATTGATTACTGGTCCACCACTATTACCTGGTTGAATAGCAGCATCAATTTGAATATGTGTAGTATTATTATTCATTCCAGTCAATGAACTGACAATTCCCTTTGTAAGTTTAACGCCAGCACTCAAAGTATCGGATAAGGGATATCCAAACACTATTATCTCTTCTCCTAATTCAGCACCTGAAGTTTTAATTTTTAAATAATTGCGGTTATGAGTTTCAAGTTTTACTAACCCAAGGTCATTTTGATAGTCTGTAGCTAAAACTGGTAATTCAATTTCTTTTCCATTCTTATAAGTCACTACTTTCTTACATATGCCCACAACATGCTCATTGGAAATAATATGTCCTTCCTCACTTACTATAAAACCAGAACCTGAACCAATCACATATAATTTATTTTTCTCTTCAGCAATACGCTTCTCTTCAGCTATTCTTTTCCGCTCAGCAATACGCTTCTCTTCGGTAATACGTTTCTCTTCGGCAATTCTTTTTTCTTTCACTACATTTACAGATTCAATTAATTCATTATTTTTCCAGATGCCTGTTTCAGTAGTTCCATTGGCAAAAGTATAAGTTCCTTGTCCATCTTCGACATTGTCTTTCCATTCTCCAACATATTTGTCTCCATTGAGATAGGTATAAGTTCCTTGTCCTTCTCTTACACCGTTTTTAAATTCTCCAACGTATTTATCTCCATCGGCATAGGTACTAGTTCCTAGCCCATCTATGACATCGTCTTTCCATTCTCCAACGTATTTTTCTCCATTGTCCCAGACATAAGTTCCTTGTCCCTCCCTATTATCGTTTTTCCATTCTCCAACGTATTTGTCTCCATCTGCAAAGGTAAAAGTTCCTAGTCCATCTATGACATCGTCTTTCCATTCTCCAACGTATTTGTCTCCATCTGCAAAGGTAAAAGTTCCTTGTCCTTCTCTTACACCGTTTTTAAATTCTCCAACGTATTTTGCTCCATTAGGATAGGTAAAAGTTCCTAGTCCATCTATGACATCGTCTTTCCATTCTCCAACGTATTTTTCTCCATTGTCCCAGACATAAGTTCCTTGTCCCTCCCTATTATCGTTTTTATATCCTCCAACATATTTGTCTCCATTGTCCCAGACATAAGTTCCATAACCATTGGCACAATCACCACTGATACATTCATCAGCAAAGAGTGAAGGGGAAAAAGATAATAGCAATAGGATTAAGAGTTTTTTCATAGTCCTAAATATATCAAACTATATAAGACCTGTAATCTGAAATTATAAGTGCTTTAACCATCCTTATCTTTCTTTGGTTTTGAGACCGCATCACTCCTATGAGAGCTAGGTATGTAGTTGCGTACTTAAAATACTATTGGGATTTATGTATTGAAGATAATGTAACAAGTATCAGGCAAGCTTATATTAATCTTTTGTATTGGTCAGCAGAGGCAAATAGAGATACACCCAAACTTAACCCTGGATTAGAACTAGTGTTTAGTTGTATTTATTGTGGCCTAATGGGAGAAAACAATGAAAAGATTGAGGCTTATGTTGAAAATAATAAAGAAAGTTAGTCTAATGCTTTCAATATCCAATTTAAAAGTAGGTAAATAACAAAAATACCTAAGCATAAATATATCATTAACATTGGTAACCCATAAATATTATGATAATTACGAAATAATAAAATTATAACTAACTCAATTACAATCAATAGTACTAATAATACTCTCCTTAAAAATAATCCTAACTTACCTAGCATTAATATTTATTATTTATTTTCATACCTACCCAAATCAAACTAGGAACTAAAAATAATAGGATTAAGATTTTTTTAATTTCAACAATCTTTATAATTTTTATTAACACACTGACGGGCAAGTTCCTGTGCTTTGGAAATATCAGCAGTAGTCATATTTTTTTCTACAATAGTTCTGTTCTCAGCAGCATTACTATGTCCAGATGAAGCAGCAATATTCCACCACATATGAGCATAAATATTATCTTGTATAACGCCATCTCCATTCTGATACATACTTCCTAGGTTGTTTTG
>JAQBTZ010000083.1 GCA_027624675.1 bacterium | reverse complement strand
CAAGCCTTGGCCCCCAAGAAAAACCAAACTGCTTTTTAAAAACCTCTACAATACCAGATGCCATAAGGTTTTTCTGGTTAAAGTCAGGGCACTCTAATGGGTTAAGTGCTACAGGCATCCCCTGGTCAGACGGGTCAAATAAAACAACATCTTTCAGCCTTTCTTCAGGAATAATACTTAACAAAAAATCTATTTCCTCACCATGTGGATCTAAAAATGCTACTCCCCTACCAGCATAAATATCCTGTACTGCCATATTTCTAAACAATGTACTCTTTCCAACACCCGTTTTCCCAATTGCGTATACATGTCGTCTTCGATCCTCTTGTTTTATACCAAATGATACCTTGTTTTCTCTAAATGAGGTTTCACCCATTATCGTTATATCCTCACCCACAGTGGGTAAATCAGAAGGTGGTTCTGAGGTTTTGGCATAAACCCAGTTAATTGTAGGTGTTTCTACACTTGATGATGGTAAATGGTAAATTGATGCTAGCTCTTCGGTATTAAGAACACTTGCATGCACCTCAGAAAAAGACCTGTTTTCATATGTTTTAAGCAGTTCAGTTGAATCATCTACCGAGTTTACTCCTTCAAACGAATTTAAGTTTGCAGTTGAAAACTGCTTAAAGCTAGCTAGTACCCCCCTCATCCTGTTATCAACCAAATCTTCTTGTGCACCCATAACTACAATTCTTATACATGTTGAAAACCCTAACTTTGTAAGCTTTTCTTCTATTGCTTTAATCTGAATCTCTTGCCCTGCTGTAAGTTTTACTCCACCTGGTGCAGCTTTAGCAGCATGTGCTGCCTCTTCAGCTTTTCCTACGGGGTTAAATGCATGCCCTGGCAAATTGGATAATGTTCCCATAAGTTCTCCAACAATACCATGCACAACATCTTTCCCGGTTAAAGAAATTGGTTTTAATCCTTCTCGCATCATATCAATCTGAGCATAACCTTCAGCCTGCCAAGTATCAGCAATAGGCCTAATTAATATCTGCATCCATACACTCGAAACATCTTTAGTAACATCAGTTAGTGACCCTGTAATTGCTGAAAGTGGATCAACTTCAAAGTCTATAAATGTTTTAATCGAAAAATATTCTGGTTTAGTTAAAGTTAAGTAAGTTGATTTAATATGTAAATTTTTCTCAGAAAGTAATGGTACAACTGCGTAATCATCTACTTTTCTAATCTGACTATCAGGGTACTGCGAGTATATCTGTGATTCAACAAATGAAACTAAAGCCTGAGGTAGCGCTACATAAAATTTAATACCACCCTTATCACTTACCATCTCAAAACTTAGATGTTCTTGTATGCTTGCATCAAGCTTTAATAAACCGTGTAAGGCCGCAAACATTTGCTCCGCACTAATTGGAGCAGATTGCAGTTCTGACGATTTAAACATTTCAGTACTTTTGGTAACTCTAATTTCTAAAACAACAAAATTGGAGCTATCAAAGCCTGGTTTCTTTTTTGAGAAGACAGAAAAAATTCCCATAACTAAATATAAGTATAGAGTATTTAGTATAGTGTATCTAGTATAAAGTACTCAATGAAAATCAAAATCTTTTGATTTAAGATATTCAATTTCTCAGTCATTGCGAATTACTATAAAGCAATCTTTAACATAAGATTACTTCTTCATTAACCAAGCCAACATCAACCTTCGGGGTTGAGGTTGGCTTAAAATATGTGCATATTAATTATATGCACCATAAGTACCCCAGAAAAGCAAAATCCCTCCTTTAACAGAGGGACTTGCATCACCAACTTTTGTTTAAGACTAAATTTGGTCTTAAACCTAGAAAGGAGAGAGAGACTTAGAAAATATTATACTAAAATTTATAAATTTAATCAATAACCTTATCTTTCCCCAGCATTATTATTATATCTGCCCTATCCATAATCGACTCTTTCTGTATATCTTGTGGGGTTATCCCCCTAACATCATCTATATGCAAATTTTGAGAAATTAACTGCACACTATCAGTAAATTCGTGATAATAAAGAATAGATTTATCTAATTTCTGTTCAGAGTTACCAGTTGACAATATTTCACCACCCTGTGTTTTAAGTATCCTGGCATAATCTCCTGCTAGACCTGGCGTACTTGTTGCATTTAATACAACTATAAGTTTTTTTTCTGTACTTAATACCTCTGATTTAAACATATCTTTATCGATCCCTGCATCAGATGTAAAGCGGTTATTAATAACGGCAGAGTCCCCTAGCTTTCCTACAAACTCTAATATATTATAAACCTCAACTGCTGATAAATCAGTTGATACGTTTTTCTTTAATAACTTTACATTTCCAATTACCGCAAACTTATTTGGATAACTTTTCAGATTACTAAACTCAAACTCTTTACCAAACTTTTCTTTTATATTATCTAAATTTGAATTATTAAAAATAGTATAGCCATCAATTGGTTGAGACGTATAACCCTCTATTACCGAAACTAAGATATCTAAATTATCGTTTTTTAAGTGAGAAAGTGCATAAAGATTTGAAACGGTATCATAGCCCACCCCTTTTATAAAAATGTTATCTTCGGGATTAACCTCTAATATATATACCTTTTTCTGACTTGGTCTATACATCATAAGGTTTAACTCTGTAATTTTAGAGTTTTTTGAATCTGTATCTTCTAACATTAGACTTAATAAGTTATAGTCGGACTTTTGATCAAAGGTTTTAGTGGATAAAGAACCGATACCAGCATCAGCAAGTGGGTTTTTATAATATCGTAAAGTGGCAAAAAACCCTGCAAAAGCAATTAAAAAAACTATTCCAACAACTACATAACTAGAACTAGCTATACCTGATTTTAGCTTTCGAGTAAGTCTGGTAACAACAGTAGCTGACTTAGCAACTAATCTTTTTTTAGATCTTTTTAAATAAGGCTTTCTAGAAACAACACCAGCAGAAGTTGGTCGTTTTCTTGTAATATTGGGCATTAAAAATAGTATACAGCAGTCTATCGAACAAGTACAAGGACAAAGTGGGACAAATTAATTAATAAAGTTTTAATCCTCTTTTACAAGAAAATCTGAGAGCAATTTAGGTAAGGGACAACTAACACTTATAAGCTCGTTAGTATAAGGGTCAATAAATTCAATAGCACTTGCATGTAAATACATCCTATCCATCGCTTCTCTTGCCTCTTCTGATCGTTTCTCACCAGCATACATCTGATCCCCTACTACAGGGTGCCCAATAGAACTTAAATGAACCCTAATCTGATGAGTCCTCCCCGTTTTTGGCATACAAGTTATTAACGAGAATTTTTCTCCGCCAGCTGGCGGACTTGCCAAATCAACAATCACGTCGTTAATTATAAAATCCGTGACTGAATCTTTTCCATCTTTTACGATTGCAAATTTAACTTTAGCAACTGGATTAC
>JAQBTZ010000082.1 GCA_027624675.1 bacterium | reverse complement strand
ATTGGTCTTTGTTGAAATGGTTGCTTTGTTTTTTTATTTACACCACTAGCTTTCATCTTCATTTTTAAAATAAAGAAATCGCCTTCAAGTGTGTAAGGTTTATTTGCTAACTTAAGTTTTTTGCCTTTGGCATCTTTCTCAAAGTTAGCGAGACTGTCAGTTAAAAACGTATCAATGTCTGATACTAGTTGAACTGCGTCTTGTTTTTTTATTTTTAAAGTAATCCTATATTCTCCTAACTCATTAAACTTCGTATCTGGTTTCATAAGTCTAGGATAAATGGCTTCGCCTATAGGTGTTACCATAGTTTTTGCGTCAATCATTTTTTTACTCCTTATATTGTGATTGTTTATTGTATCTATAAGTGCAACCTAATCAATACACTGGTGTATTAATGGCAGTTTAAATACAAAAGAACTTTGAGTTCTTAACGTCTTCTAAATTAAGAGTTCCTTTAGTAGGTAGAGAGGGAAACTTCTTTTGATTTTTGGGAGACAGCATTGCAAACATTTCATCTGCCCAATTTTTAAGAACATCTTTTTGATAGATTTCGCAAAAGCTCTCTCTAATAGCTTTAGACATTAAAGCTGTATCAGGAGCAACAACACCAAAACTGTCGTGAATAACAGAGAAGTTATCTATTCCAGCATCGTAGGCCTTAACTACTGCTAACATAAGCAATGAAGCATCGCAGGAATGAATAAAGTTTGGAGCTACCGATTGTGAGGTTTTACGAGTATCAATTTTTTCTGTACCGAATTGATAAGACAACATGAGAATACTATCACCCATTTTGCTTTTAACTCTTTTACTTCTCATTGAATAACAGGCCATCTGAACTGGGAAGTTTAAAGGAGTATTCCAATTAATAGGTAAATTTTCTGAAGCAACTAGAGATGAAACATCTTTTAAAAATTTCATTACATCTCTAGCACCTTTAATAATTTCGTAGATACTCTCCCAAACGATAGGAGTTAAATATCTAGTGGCATCAAATAAATCATCACCAAAATCGTGAGAAATATTTTTTTCCATTTGCTGTTTATAAACGTGTTCAGCTAAATACATTCTACAACTGTATCTTGTTAAACTGTATGGCAAACACATCACAGGTTTTTTGCATAGTTTTCTATCAACTCCATAAGCTACCCATTTTTTTGCTAACTCATCTGTTCTTAATTTTAATTTTTCTAAAACTTTATTTGCAACCATCGCATAAACGTCATTGGGTTTTTCTGTTGGAATTAAATTAGTTGCAAGTCCGCCAACTTCATCTCTCATCATTGCCGAGTAATGTTGCAAACCAGAATTAGAACAATCAGCTTGTATAGGAAGTGAAGTAATAAATTCTGCATCATATTCACTATCTGCAAAATCTTTATATTCTAGACACCACGCAATAAATTGAAAAGGTTTGTCAGCTTGTTGCCACCACTTTTCATCAAACGGAGATTTAGCTACTGCTAAAATTCTTTGTTCATTTTTAAGAACCCAGCTTATTCTCTCGTCTAATGTTTCTTTATCAACTTCACCAAATAAATTAGCACCTGCGATTGCAAAGTGATGATAGCTTTCGTCATTATCCATTTTTTTTCCATATCTAAATTTTAATAATGCTTTAGCATAGTCAGCAGATTGCATTGTAAGCATTGCAGGTTTTGGATAAATTCGGCCACGACTATCAACTTGAAGCGGATAACAAAAATAATCATAATTACTTAACAGGTTAGCTTCAGATTTAATTCTTTGAACCTGTATATGTTTAGATTTATTTTTAGCTTGTCGTTCATAAACTTTACTAGCTAATCTTTTCCATTTAATTAATGCTTCTCGGTTGGTTGCAATGTCTATTGGTTTAGGTGGAAGTTCTATGTTGTTAGGATTAATGGGTAGCTTTCCAAATTGTAATCCTTCTTCAACACATTTGTTAAATATTTTTTGAACAGGTTTATTAATTGTCCATTCTGTTCGTTGTAAAATATTAACTGAATTAACAACGACAGGCATATCGTTGAAACGATTTTTTAATTCTTCTAAGTATCTTCTATTTGTGCTTTTTACGAAGTTGTAGTGCATTTGCTATATCCTCTGCTTTGTTTTTTTGATTGTATTTTCTGCCGTAATATCCGCCATCAAACGGACTAGTCCAGTCCATAGGTGGCATTAACATTGGTAGAAAGGTTGGGTGGAGTGCTTCATTTCGGATATTAAAATTATTAATTTCCTCAAGAAGTTTGTCTTTCGCTACAATAAAACAGATAGTTCTATTCTTAGCTGTTCGTCTATTCTCATGGGTTACAAGACCTAATTTTTCAAAGTATTCTATAATCTTTACCCCAAGATGAATTTTATCTGCTGAAGTCCAATCGTCAAAATCGAGTTTATTTTTATTCATATAATAAACCCAAACATTTCTTTTATAACGATATTTATTTTTATCTAATTTTGCTCCTTCAGAATTTAATTTTTTAGATACCTGCTCGAACTTGTCTGGCATCACATCATTAAATAAAGTTATTCTTGCTTCCATCATCAAAGCATTAGAAATCGTCATCGCTAATTCATTGATAGTGACAGCTCTAGAGATGCCATCAATTACATTTTTAATGCACATCAAACTGACGACATTCCAAACCTTTGGTTCGTTGTCGAGTAAGATACCATTGTTAAATGCCTTATTAGACAGGCATTGACATAGTAATTTTAAGGAAGTTTGTTTAACTCCTGCCGTGCCTGACATACAAGTCCTCACATCTAAATCAATCATCTCACTTACGGCTTTGATATATTTTTGCGTCCAGATTAAACCATAAAGAGTTGTACTTTCTTGTCCTTTGGCTTTGGCATTATTAATAGCTTTATTATAACTATCAATTCCACCTCTTATCATTCGTTCTTCAAACTCTAATTCCTGTGTTATGAGTTTTATGTAGTCTTCTCGTTTGCTATACTTTCCGCCTACACCTACTTTGACTAGCTTTTCTAATAGTTCTTTGAACTTATTGTCCTTGTCCATCGATATTCCTTCTGTTTGAGTTGATTATTGTTGATAGTCGCCAATTATTTGCAATGTGTGCAATAGAAGGCATAATGTTTGCAGATGTGTGCAAGACTATCCACCTGTGTATATATGTGTGAAGATGAATTATTAGCGAGGAGTAACAATAGTAATCGACCGAAGAACACCTGTGTATTGGTCTGCCCAAAATCCTAAGACTTGTATCATTCCAAATAAACCGCACTCTACTTATACTATTGTTACTCGTGTTTGCATCACTGCAAACGTATTGCACACATCGTTGCAAACGTATCTTTTCACTTTTTTTTGGTAGTCTCGACAAGTTACCTAAACTAGCGCGTCCACCAAATCCGCTTATTTTTTTTTCTAACTTTTTATTCATATTTATTTTTGAACTGGTGCGTCTGGTCGGACTCGAACCGACACGGGTTGCCCCATAT
>JAQBTZ010000081.1 GCA_027624675.1 bacterium | reverse complement strand
TTACCATATAAAGATCCATAAAATCACGACTTCTTGGATTTTGATAAATGGTAAAAAGCTTATTTATTGCAATATCTTTTATACTGTCAATTTTAAGCCCATCTATAACATTTGTTTCATCTACTCTAGGAAAAGGGAAATAGGTAAATTCCAATTTTAAATCATAATCAGCAAAAGAAAGTATAACAATGTTTCTGTTAAAACTTGTTTTGATATCAAATGTTTTATAATTTAGTTTTTTTTGAATTGATTTAAGAAAAACAGCTATTTCAAGTATATTAACCTCATTTTCTGAAAAAAAATCTAAGTCCTCCGAATAACGATAGGGTATATAAAATTCAGTTAAGGTTGTCCCACCAGTTAAGTAAAAATTGTCTGAAAAAGATTTTTCTTTCACAAAAAGATCCAGAAATTTAACTTGATCCCCTGATAGAATCTTTGGATTTTTAATCATTTTTTAATATAAATTTCATAAACCTTTTTTTATCTGGATCAATTCTTAATTTATTTATATGGGTTTTCAAAAAAACCTTATCGATTTTTTCGAGTTTAAGTCCAAAATTTATTAGTTGTTCTAACTTCCAAATATTATATTTATCTGGATATTTTTTTAAAAAAGCTGTGTCTACAGTCCAATTATACATATGTACATTTTAACATTATTAACAATCACATACTACCAATTGTATTAGAAATTTTTCTATATATTTGCAAAAGTAAACAATACAGGTATACCCTAAAGGGTATTGCAGGCAACTAAACTCGCAGTAGCTTGTTAAGTTTTTATGGTTCACCCTTCGGGTATTGCAAGCAACTAAACTCGCAGTAGCTTGTTAAGTTTTTATGGTTCACCCTTCGGGTATTGCAAGCAACTAAACTCGCAGTAGCTTGTTAAGTTTTTATGGTATACACTAAATCTAAATTGAAACTAAACTTAGAAAAGATTTATAAAAGTAAGATTTTTGTTACTTTGCTGTTTGTTGTTGGTTTGTTTTCAATTGTTGCATTTACCTTTCTAATACCCCCCACCAAAAAAAACGATCAACTTGCATTTGAAACCCATAGTCAACCTGAAACCCCAGCTGTACTTGGTTCGTCAGATGTAAAAGAGGAAAAAACAGAGTACATTTACGTACAAATTAGCGGTGCAATTAAAAAGCCCCAGGTTGCAAAACTTAAAAAAGGTACCCGAGTTTTCGAGTTAATCGAGATGTCAGAGGGGTTTACCGATGATGTTAGTAATGCTTTTGTAAATAAGATACTAAATCTTGCAAAGGTATTAATTGATGGGGAAAAGCTATATATCCCCTTTTCAATCGAAGAGCTAGATTCTAACTTTGCTACAAAATACACTTCAGATGAAACTGAAAGCACTATTGTTAATATCAATACTGCAAATAAACAGCAGTTAACTACCCTACCTAACGTTGGAGAGTCTACTGCAGATAAAATAATAGATTACCGAACTAAAAATGGCCCATTTATAGAGATTGAGGATATTAAAGATGTTAGCGGAATTGGAGATAAAACATTTGAGGATATGAAAAACTTAATTACCATATGAACCTTTCCCCCAACACACAAAAAATTATTTTCTTATTGTTACTAGTTACCCTTTCAATCAGACTTTTAACCTTTAACTTTAATACTTTACCACCACAGCACTTAACGATTAACACTTTTAATAGATTTCCCAACTCTTTTTACACAGCAAGCGCAAAAGATAATTTTAACCTAAGTTTTTCGTACAAGGGCAAGATACACCCACAAAGCACTATCTCTTATTCAAGTTATGAATATAACGAAATGTACAAATCTTATACCCTAAAAAACGTAAAAGTCATTAACAACAACCCTACAGGCTTTTCAAAACTCAAGGAAAACCTATACTACCTAAAAACAAGCCTACTAACTAGGCTAAATACCATTTTAAAAGGAAAATCTTACCAACTAAGCGCCGGAATGCTTTTTGGAGAAAAAACAGCTCTTTCTAAAGATTTTAAAGAAGATCTAGTCAAGGTCGGACTAATTCATATTGTTGTTGTTTCTGGATTTAATATCTCGTTAGTTGGACTTTTAATATTAAATACATTTAAAAGATTTGGCGTGATGGCATATATAATTAGCTTTTTGGGTATAGTTTTGTACTCAGTTTTAGTAGGTCTTGAACCACCAGTTCTGCGAGCCCTTATAATGGGTAGTATTGTACTAATTGCAAGGGCAAAAGGCGAAGAATCAAACCAGATATATTTATTGTTTATAGCAGGATTTATTATGCTTTTTATCAACCCTATAATTATAAAAAGCCTAAGCTTTCAACTAAGCTTTATGGCAACTTTAGGTGTTTTAACTTTTACCCCAATCTTTGATTCTATCTTTCCTAAGTACCTATCTGATCTTAGTGCCTCAATCTCTGCACAAATTATGGTTTTACCAATACTAGCCTTAAACTTTGGTCAAGTTTCTATTGTAAGTCCTATTGCTAACCTTCTAACCCTCTGGACTGTTCCTATAATTACTGTAGTTAGTGGAATACTTTTATTAATCTCGTATTTCAGCCTTGCCCTAGCGGTGTTTTTAAGCTTTTTAGTTACAATACCAAGTTTAGTAATAGAAAAAACGACAGATATATTAAGTGGAGTAAACTTTGCAAGTGTTGATGTAACAATTGATGAACGAAAAGTAATAGTTACTTACTTGTGTATTTTCGCTTGTTACCTGTACTATATTTTCTACCTTTCTCGCCAGTAAAAATCATTCTTCTGTTTGGTAAATTATCAATTGTAAACGTTGGAATTACCTTCTTTTCATCATCCAAAAATGTTGAATCAGTTTCGCCGTCTTGTAACAGCTTAAAAATTTGATCTTTTAATTTATCTAAACCAACTCCCGACAAAGCAGAGACAACCAACGCTTTCTTAAATTTAATTTTTTGCTCTCCAAATAAATCTGCCTTGTTTATCACAAGTATTTCTGGCTTTGTAGTAAGCTTTTTGCTATATGTTTCAAGTTCGTTTCTAATAACCTTATAATCCTTTTCTAAAACCCCTTCTCCCTCATTTAAAACTTTTTCTCCATCTAAAACATGTACTAAGATCTTAGTTCGCTCTATATGGCGTAAAAACTTATCTCCCAACCCCTTGCCCTCACTAGCACCCTCAATAAGACCTGGAATGTCTGCAATAACAATCTCTTTATCTCTAAATCGCAAAATACCTAAATTAGGACTTAAAGTTGTAAAGTGATACTGAGCAGTTTTAGCCTTTGTTCCTGCAAGTTTATTTATTAAAGTCGATTTACCACTGCTAGGAAACCCAATCAACCCAACATCTGCAATAAGTTTTACCTCTAGCAATACAGTTTTTTCTTCACCTTTTTTACCATATTCAAAATGCTTTGGAGCTTGATTAACAGATGATTTAAAATGGCTATTTCCTCTGCCACCTTTTCCACCTCGTGCGCCAATAATCTCTAAGTTACCGCCCGATAAGT
>JAQBTZ010000080.1 GCA_027624675.1 bacterium | reverse complement strand
TATACAGAACCCAAAAACAGAATAGCTTATCTTTAGAAAACCAAGAGTAAAAATTACTATAATAAGATTTATTGACAAATATTTAAAGATTGCTTTTTTCATAATTTACCCCCGTCCAAAATCATCACTTACTCTTATTATATCACTTTCATCCGAGGGTTTGTTTTTGTTTGTATGAACCCAAATTTCTGCAACTATTCCCCAATTATCTAATCCTACCAATCTATGTCTTTCTCCTGTTTGTATCTGTATATCTTCTCCAGTTTGCATAATTTTCTCATTTTTTTCCATATCATCATCGCTTGTTATAACTTGTACAGGACCAGCTAGTACTGTCCAGATTTCTGATCGATTAAAGTGATACTGCCAAGAAAGTTTTTTTTGCGGTGCTACTAATAAAAATTTAGGGTCAAGGTTTAATCCTTTTGTTTCTTGTTTAGTTTTTTCATCTAAATTAAAGTAGTTTTGTATAAATTTATCAGTGTTGTTTCGGCTTAGTTTAAAATATGCTCCCCATGGTTTATTAATATCTTCTTCTGCAATTTCAAAACCTTGGTTATTAATGTATAGTTTAAGTTGACCTATAATTTGCTCTTTTGATTGTAAACTTTGGGTATTTATTTGCTGTGCAATATTAATGCTCATAGGATAATTATACATTATGAAATTTGAAAATCTAAGTAAAATATTAGAAAAGATTGAAAATATTAACTCTCGAAATGAGATTACGTTAATTTTGTCTGAGCTGTTTTTAAAACTACAGCCACAAGAGGCAAAGCTTTGTAGTTATCTGATACTAGGCAGGCTTGTTCCAACTTACCAAAGTTTAGAGTTTAATATGGCTACTAAAACTATTATTAAATCTATTTCTTTGACTTTTAATGTTTCTGAAACAGATGTCAATTCTAAATACGAAGAGGTAGGGGATATTGGTGAGGCATTAATGACTTTCTCTATAAATAAGCATAGTGATTTAAATATTGATCAGGTATTTAATAGTTTGAGTGTAATTGCAAAGGACAGTGGTACAGGATCAATTGACCGAAAAATTATTGCGTTATCTAAGTTGTTGAAAGGGCTTGATAATCTTTCTGCAAAATATGTGGTAAGGATTATTGAGAAAAAGTTAAGGCTGGGTTTTTCTGAGATGACAATTATTGATAGTTTAAGCTTTATGTTTAAGGGTGATAAAAGTTTGCGAGTGGTACTAGAAGATGCTTTTAACGTTTCTGCAGATATTGGTAACTTAGTGTTTTTAGCTAAAACAAAACCGATTGAGGAAATTGAGAATATCGAGGTGACTGTTGGTATACCTATTAGATCTGCATTGCCCGAGCGGATTCCGTCTATTGCCGATTTATTTGAAAAGTTAGGTGAGCATTTAGTTGAGCCAAAGTTTGATGGTATTAGAGCACAAATTCATCTGGATAAAACAAAAGAGGTTGAGAAAGAAGAAAAAACACAAGAATCATTATTTGCTGACAACGCAAAGCCAAAGTATTTTGTAAAGATTTTTTCTAGGAGTATGGAGGATATAACAGAGATGTTGCCAGAAATTGCAGAGGCAACTTTATTGCTAAACTGTGATAGTGTAATTTTAGACTGCGAGGTTATAGGGTTTAATCCTGATACAAAAGAGTTGCTTTCTTTTCAAGAGACAATTAAGCGTAGACGAAAGCATGACGTAAAAAATACTAGTGAAGCAATTCCGCTTAAAGCATTTGCTTTTGATATTTTGTATCTAAATGGAAAATCGTTAATTAAGGCACCACTTAACGTTCGAAGAGATCAGATTGAAAAATTGTTAGTAGATAGTATGGTAATTAATTTAATTGATATAAACAGAGTTAAAACGGAAAGTGAGCTACAAAGTATCTGGCAAAAGTATGTTGATAGGGGGCTTGAAGGGGTAATTAGTAAAAAAGAAGATGCAATTTATACCCCAGGAAAACGAAACTTTAACTGGATTAAGCTTAAAAAGGTAAATGAAAGTTCGATAGAGGATACCCTAGACTGTGTAGTTATGGGGTATTATTTAGGAAAGGGTGCAAGGCAGAAGTTTGGTATTGGCGGTTTTTTGGTTGGCATACTTGATAACGAGAATAATAATATTGAATCACTTAGTAAGGTTGGTACAGGCTTAACAGAGGGGGAGTGGGTGCATTTGAAATCAGAAATTGATAAGATAAAGGTTGAAAGTAAACCTGATAACTTTATTGTAGATAAAAGTTTAGATGTAGATGTTTGGGCAAGTCCGCAGTTAATAGTTGAGGTTAAGGCTGATGAAATTACGCTAAGTCCAATGCATAAGGCAAGTAGTAGGTACGTGCAAGAGGGTAAAGGGTTAGCGCTACGATTTCCAAGGCTAATTAAGATTAGGGATAAAACATTACAAGATTCAACTTCAAGTATCGAGGTATACCAAATTTATAAGGATCAACATGGAAAAAATGAGATTTAAAGATAAGCAACACATAGACGCAATCGCAAATTACTATTTGGGTGAGCCACTTGTTTTGTTACAGTCTATTTTTGAAGAAGCAGGACAGACAGAGGTGTATGACAGGTTAGTTGCAGTTTGTGAACAGGTAGAACCAATTGCCAAAACTTATGACATACCGTTAATTATCTCTTGTTTTATGGTGATAATGACAGATGCTGGATTATGTTTTGATGAAATTGCATACGATAAAATCCTAAAACAATATGATTATGAAAGGGAGTTTAAGATTAAGTTACCAGAATTTGAGAAAGCCAATAAATATTTTTTACATGGCAGAATTTCAGAACTTATGTGCAATCAGATGTTTTCTGTTGGTACAGACGAGGTGTTAAGGGCAATTTCTTATCATGAAACTTTATTTCCAGATATAGAACATAGCAATTATGAAAAAATGATTTTTATTGCTGATAAGCTTGTGCCAAAGTTTTCAAATAGTAGCCATGTTGAGATAGTAAAGAGGGGACTTGCAATTAGTATAAATACTGCAATAAAGGATTATTTAGAGTGGTATATTGAAAATGCAGAAACACTTGGTGAAAAAATCCACCCATATATTCCACAAGTATTAGAGCAGTATAGAGACTACTCTCGAACTAACTAAGTTTTACACTAACCTTAAACTGCCTTGTGTTTCCGTCTAAGTCTGTTATCTCGGTTACTCCTTCTGTTGCGTAAAGCACCATTAACTCTTCTGACAGTACCTCTTTATTTTCACTTAGCTCTTTTCTTGTTTCTAAAATCCCAGAGTTAATATTTGCAATTTTAGGAAGTTGCAATAGCTCTTTTTTCCTAGAGTCTTTAGCTTTCTTAGTTTTATCATTTTCATCAACTAAAGTTTGGTAATCACCGTCATTTTCTAAAACCTCTTTTACCATTGTTTGTTTAAGATTTAGCTCTTTCTTTAAATCTTCTATTATTTGTAATCTTTTTAAGATTAATTGTTTTGTTTCGCCAGCCATAAAATTTCTATTAAATTAATACCATCAAAAAAGTGTAGAG
>JAQBTZ010000079.1 GCA_027624675.1 bacterium | reverse complement strand
ATTGCTGAGAATTATGAAACTTTGCTTAAGCCCATGGAATTCAATGGTTCTCATGTTTCTCAGATTGTAACTGGTAAGGGCTGGGAAGAAAAGCTTGAATGGATTGCTGAGAATTATGAAACTTTGCTTAAGCCCATGGAATTCAATGGTTCTCATGTTTCTCAGATTGTAAGAAATAAAGGCTGGGAAGAAAAGCTTGAATGGATTGCTGAGAATTATGTCTTTTTTAAAGAAAATGGATTATCCAATTACAAATTATCTTCGTCTTTTAATACTAAAGAATGGCAGTTTAAAACACAAACATGGTTCAAAAATAAAGATTTATTTGATTTAATCTCCTTTGATGATGAAAGAATATCTCCTCTTGTTGAAGGATATATTAGAAATCTAATCTTTGAAGGAGCTGATAGGGCACTTGTTTCTAGTCTTATCTCGAAATGTACTAATGAAGAAATTGAAAGATTTGAAAATGATGTTTATTCTATTTCAACAATTCAAACAACAGATTCTGTTGATGTTGTTTTAAATGAGTTGAATAATAAATTTGGGTATTATGCTGAAGAGATAAAAATGTATTTAATAGCTGTAAATAAAAACCAAAGAGGACTCTTATCTTGGTATGATTCAGGAGAAAAAACAAAACTATATACTGTTAGTTTAGATGGCACTATTTCTGAAGAAGATGATAAGAACTTATTAGAACTAATCCCAACAGAAGAAAGAAGCTTTGTTGATGTCATTATAACGAAAAACGTGGTTGAGGAAGTTTATCGGAACATAATCCATTTACAGCCAGAAAATAAAGGACTTTGGCAGAAGTTTATTTTTTCTTACGAATGTGATATGGAAAATTTTACTCAAGAAGAGAGAACTCAATTTAATAGTGCTTTGAGAGCATTAAAAGATAATAAAGCATCACTTGGAGAGATTTATGGTATTTTAAAAAGTTAGCCCCCAAGAAATTATATTATATTAAATCCAAACTTTGGGAGAACGGAGTGAACCGTTTAATCAATGTTATAAGAAGTGCAAAGCATTTCTTTCTTTTTTTCTTACTCGATTAAATGAAACCGAGAATATTTTAAAAATTTGGTTACGTAGTAACCTTTAGTTTCTCGAAGATAACATAAAGTTTCTGAAAAAAGTTTTATGCCAATTAATCCCATTAATTGAAAGTTCCTTTGAGCTTTGTATGGGAAGAGGAATTATCATCTGAGAAATCAGCTGAACAAAGTTCTGCGAGGTGGGACAAAAATTACACCTAACATGAGGATTTAGAGAAGTTTTGCCGTAGGCAAAATTTGGGTGGAAGAAACTGCAAGTTTCTGGAACCTCTAAATCCTTGTTAGTTGCGTCACGAAGTGACCGAGGGATAACTGCAAGTGGTTTTTTGCGAAGCAAAAAAATCCCGAAGAGTAAATAAGGAGTCCGTCAATCAAATGAGCGAATGCGATACATCAAGACAAACAATAAAGGGGCAAACTTAATCTTTTATTTTAGAGAAACAATATATAGCAACCAATCCAAAAACGCCTGTTAAAGGAATTATATTTTGAACACCAATTATATCTGCTAAAAACCCAAAAATAAGCGAACCAATTCCTAAACCAAATTGCGTCCCCATACTTTTTACAGAAGTTATTGTAGCACGAATTTTTTTAGGTAAATGCTTTTGATAATATGGTTCCATCAAAGGAAATCTTAAAGAAAGTAATCCTTCAGAAAAAATGAAGATTCCTGCTCCAAGAATGAATAATCCCGGATAAAGAAATAATACTGTACTTAAAAGAACAATTCTCATTATAATAATTACTCTAAAGACCTTTTTTACTTTATATTTTTCTAAATATCTTGCAGTAAAAGGAATAACCATTGAAACTGCTGAAACAATTGAAAAAACTATTCCTAACATATAAACTGGCATATTTAAATCTGCTAAAAAGGGTTGCCAATAATCTCCATCAACAATCATCATAGCCATAAAAATACTTGCTAAAATAAGATATTTAGTTGTATTATGGGTTCTTGAGAATTTAATTCCTTTTTTTGTATTAGATATTGTTTCTTTAAAAGTTTCAAGAAACTTCATTTTTTTTGGTTTATATTTTTCTTCTGCCAATATTAATAACATTATCGCTCCTAGCAGAAAACCAACACCCCATACAAACCATAAGGGAGTTATTGAAAATGATTTAACAATGAAAGCACCAATTAGAGGAGATATTATTCCTGCAAAAGCAGCAATACTTTGACTTTTAATGAAAAATTCTTTGTGTAAATCTTTTCGTTTATAATGGTTTAAATTATCAATTACCCAAGATTCTTCTGCACCACTAACTAAAGTCATTCCAAAACCAATTATTACAAACAAAAGAAAAATCAAATGGAAATTTGTTACAAAGCCAATTCCTATTACTGCTAGACCTGAAATAATAAAACCTAAAATTACAGAATATTTTCTGCTAAAACCATCAGCAAATGCTCCAGTAGGTATTTCAAAAAGGAACATACTAATACTATAAGCAGTAAATAATATAGAAATTTGAAAGAATGAAAAATTCAATTCTCTAAAATAAATTACTAAAAAAGGAAAAATCATTCCAGATAAACTTATTATGAAATAATATAAGTAAAATGGAGATAATAATTTCAATTCATTCTTTCTGAAAATCATATATAAATAAAATCGTTGGATGTATATAAATGTGTTTAAGATTAAGTTTGCCCCCTTTCTAAAAATAGGACTCCTTATTTATTGCAACTAACATCGGAATTTAACGAAGTGCCGAGCCCTCGAAAATTTTGTCGAGGAAAACTTAGGCAACCCAAAGTTTTCACTCCTGACAAAATTTTCAGAGATGGTGAGGCATTTGGGGAAATTGGGGAAAACGCTTGGCGTTTTAGGCTATGCCGACCCAATTTCCCGTTAAATTCCTGTTAAGTTCGTTTCCCATACGAAGTGTGGGAAACCTGCGTCCGCAGAGTCGACAAATGGCAAACACCATCAAGAAGAAATATAACAAAAAAGTGAATTTTATAATCTTAGTCTTTTTTTAGGTGAAGAACCTTTGTAAACACGTTTAGTTTTTATTTCCTCTTCACTATGAAACATTTTATGTTTTTCTTTATCAAGTTCATCGAAAGGTACTTCGTCATATTCTTGTTCCCAAATATAAAATTCACTTTTTGATGGATCATACCAACTATGTCCCATTTTTTTATTAAGCTCATCAATCTTTCGTGCTTCAACTTTGGGATCCATATTTTGTTCAGCAGGATTCCATTGAGCATGATATCCAAACATTGATTTTCCACCATCGAAAGATTGTCCAACAAAAATTATTTTTACAGTCATTTATATCACCTGTTATATAAAAAATGGGACATCTATTTAAAGTTTATTATTTACTAATCAAGTGTTTGCCATTTGTCGATTGAACTTAACATTGGGCTTAAGGGAAGTTTTTTGGTGAGGCAACCCACACCAAAAAATTTGGGAGAGAAACGAATT
>JAQBTZ010000078.1 GCA_027624675.1 bacterium | reverse complement strand
AAAGGAAGCCAAAGAAGCACTAAAATTAGTAGAAGAAAATAATAAACTTGTACAAGAAGGTAAAGAACCAAGTGAAATACCCGAAGCTTTAAAAGAAAAAGGTTTAAGTGAAATTGATTTACAAAAACTTGAAAAACAAGTTAATGATGATGCTCAATGGATAACTGCTCAAGGTAAAGTATTAATGACAGGCGAGCAATACAATGAAGCTGTCAGAGATATGAATGATCCTAGAAAAATGTCACAGTTTTTAGTAGATCAATATGGTCCAGATGGTAGATTAAAAAATCCTGATATGGAATCTGGATTTTTAGCTAGAGCAATGGATGGTACACTTAACTTAGCAACAGCTATACTACCACCTAAATTTATTAACAATCCTGTCTTTAGATATATGAATGAGAAATTTCATTCACAATTTATAGAAGATAATATTACTATTAATACAATCCTATTTGATCCTAAAGTTATTTTAAATAGAAAGTTTTTACCTGGTAGAAAAGAAGGGGAAGACTTTACATCTTATAGAGTAAGATTACAAAACTCTGGTGACATGTTAAAAATATTTGGACATGCTTCAGTTAAAGATATTAATGCAGGATTAACAGAATTTCAAGTACTATCAGCAATAGAACCTAAACAAGCTGCAGATATTGTAGAGGTTAATGCTAGAATATGGTTAAAGAAAAAAAGAGAAGCGGCAGCTAACAAAGAAGAATATAATAGTAGAAAAACTTTTACTACAATATTTGATAATGTAGATTTTTATAAACTTAGAAAAGAAGGTGAGACTGTAGATATACATGGGAATATAGTAGATATTAGAATGTTACCTAATAATATTAAAGGAACATATAATGATCTTATGTATTTTAAAATGCGTGAGTTAGAAAATGTACAAGGTAAAGTAGAAAACGAATTTAAATACGAAGCAACTGAAAAAGATTTAAAAGCAGAAGGTTTAAATGATACACAGATTAGAATTTATTTAAAACTTAGAGATGCAGATAGGGCAGCAGTTAGAATATATAATGAATCAGTTTTAAAGAATGTTAAAGAAGGTGAAGGTAGAATTGTAGAAGAATCTCCTAATCACTTTCCTAGAGTATTCTCTGGTGGGTTTAGAGTATGGGCACTTAGATATAATCCTGTTACAGGAAAGTATGGGTCTGATTCCTCTACAGCATTAGGTGGGGGTAATAAACTACAGGCAGATGCAGCAAGGAATTACTTAATAGATCAGTATGGTAAACAAACCTTTACAACTGAAAAAGGTAAAACAGTACCACTGTATAAATTTCCAGAACCTGTTATAAAAAGTAAAGATATTGCAGGGGCAACTGAAGCAGATGCGTTTATGGAATTATTTAAAAGTCCAAATATAAAAGGTCAGCCAGAACTACTAGAAAAGCTTGAAGAGTTTATGATGGAAAACAGAGTGGAAAAAGGATTTGGTAAATTTACTTTAAAGAGAGTAGATGTAGATGGTTACTTAGGAAGCAGACTTGCAGCACAAAATTATTGGTTTAGTCAAACTAAGAAAAAGTTTCTAGGTGGATCAGGTAAGGATTTACTAGAAAAAAATATTCATACTAAAATGGCTAAAGACTTTGAAGCTGCTATGACACTGTATATTACAGGTGCAGTTAGATCAGCATCAAGACATAAAATAAATAAATGGTTAAATGATTTTGAGAATAAAAAAATAGTTGTACCTAAAGAAGATGGTACATTAAGAATTACAACATTAAAAAAAGACTCACCTAATGCTATAAAATATGGTGATGTACAAAAAAGAAATATATATGGTGAATTGCAAGATGGTAAGATATCACAAGCAGTAAGTCAGATTGGTAAAAAATGGATTGGTGAATCTGGTATGGCTAATACCTTTGGTACAATGAATAAAATTACCCTTGTAAATAAATTATTATTTGGGCAAATGAGATACTTAGCTGCCTCTGCTATTCAGCCTTATCACATGATATTCCCTAAACTACTTGATATGAAATATAGTGGTATGAGTAAGGGTAAGGTTACCATGTCAATGCTTAGATCTATATATGATTTAATATTACCTAGTAAAGAAATGGCTGAAGCACATGAATACTTTTATAGAGTAGGGCTTGTGGAAGCAAAGTTTATGAATGAGGCTATGACTAGAGTTGAAGGATTATTTGGTAGAAAAGAATTAGATAAACCTCTCTTTGGTAAAAAAGTATTTGATTTTGAAAAACTATGGAAAAGTATTACATTTCAAAACTTAGCTGCAAAAGTTGAGCAGACAAGTCGTCTTAATGCTGGTACAATGTTTTATAACTTTGCTAGAAGTGCAGGTAAAAGTAAAATACAAGCACAACAACAGGCTGCAAAATTAGCTGATATGTACATGGTTGAGTATACTTATTTAGAACAACCTGGTATATATGGAGCAAAAGGATTAGGAACTGCTGGGAAACCCTTTGGTTTATTTAAAACATTTCAACATAATTACTTAGCACAGTTAGTTGAGTATGCTACAAAAGCAAAACAGGGAAAAGGCAGTGAAGGATTAGTAGGATTTCTTGGGCAAATGGTATTTGCTGCAGGTATCTTTGGCACTATTGGTATGAAAACTGCTGATGATTTATTAAATAAATTATCACCTATTATTCAAAAACTTACAGGAGAACCTTTACCATCTATTACAGAAACAGTTATGACAAGCAATTATCCTGAGTTTGTAAAATATGGTATACCCTCATCTCTATTAGGTGTTGACTTAACAGCTACGCTAGCTGCACCAGGAGTTAGTGTTACAGATTTAATTAGTGTACCTTCATTAAACTATTGGGGATTAACACCTAGACAAATTACAAAAGGAAGAGGTATGATACCTACATTATTTAATGCATTAACAAAAGCACTTACAAGTGATAGCCCATTTGAAAAGAGAGATGCTTGGGTTATGTTTTTACAAGATTCAGTGCCTACTTCAATGCATGCTATTGTTGAAAAATACTATATGGGTATACCACAACCTTACGCATATTGGAAAGAATGGGATTTAACTACAGAGAATAAAGATGCATATAAATATACACAGTATGGTCCAGTAAGAGACGTATTTAAAAAAGGTAGAGGGGAGTTATTTAGAACAGCTGCTGATTGGAGAGCTAGAACTTTATCTTCTTATTCTTTAAGAGAAAGAGAATTATTAAAATTAGTTTATACAACTACTAAAATTAAAAGTAATCTACAGGTTAATACAGATAGTTTAATATCTGCAGGTGCACAGCATTTAGGTAAAGAAGGATATATACCTTTATGGATATACAATCAACTACAAGGATATGGTTTAACATCAGAACAAATTGATATTAAAATTACTAACAGGGTAGAATTAATGGATAGCGACTTTATAAGTAGACTTTCAACAAGAACTAAAAGTTTAGAAGGCAATACACGTATCTATAAAATTGTAAACGATGTATTAAAACGTAAGTATACTTACTATGGTGCATATTAATGCCTAGAAAATCAGCTACAGAAGTTAAAATAGATTTTTTAGTAAGAGAAATAAGAGAACTTCGAAATGAAACTAAATG
>JAQBTZ010000077.1 GCA_027624675.1 bacterium | reverse complement strand
CTTTTTCAGCTTTTGAGTTAATTGGACCTAATTGGTCAGATACCAGATTAGTTAAGATATATAACAAAGGAACAGGAAATTTAAAACTTACATTTATTGCTCAGGTTTCTGGAACTGATAGTACTTTAAGCGATAATGTAAACATTGAAGTGTTTAGCTGGAAGGATACAAATATCAATGGAGTTTTAGATGATGGTGAGATTGGGGAAACTTTTGGAACAAAAACTTTAAAACAATGGCAAACTAGTAGTTACAATCTAGGTGTTTTTAATACTCAAACAACTAAGTTTTTAGTACTAAAATTTAGTGTTGGGGATATAACAGATCAACTACAAAAGGCAAATGTAATTTACAACTTTGTTTTTAACGGCGAGACTGAATAATTATAACAATTATTGTATAATGAGTTAATGCAGATTAATTCAAGTTTTAAAGTTAATAGATCGTGGCCAAATGACGATGAAAATGAAATTGAGGCTGTTCCTACTAATATCTCTGATTTACTAAAAGACGAGGATAAAAATGGTATTCCTGACTTTGCTGATGAGATTGTAAAGCAGTCGAAAAACGGTAACCAATCTAAAACTTTTAACAAAACTTATATTAATATTAATGGTAAGACTTTTGATAATATGGCAGATGCCACAAAATATGCAACTGATAATGTACCTGCACTAAAGTTATTAAAAAAATTTGTAAAGCTTGATCCATTTATAAACTCTGAGATTAATAAAATGGATAATGTTGTTATTGACGGTGAGATAATAGATAATGAAAACATTAATCACACTTTTGATGCAAATCAACAAATTAATCCTAATAGCAGAAATTTACCTAAAGGTGCCAGTAAAACCGATCTTATTTTAGGTTTAATAATTTTGGCTTTGGTCTTTATTGTTGTATTATACTTTATATTTCAGTAACATTTAAAAATGTTAAATGCAGAAAATTTCTATAGAATATTAGTTGTAGTTGTGTTTGGTTATATTGGTTTAAAAGTGGTTATAAAAGGCAAATTTACAGGGAAAGCAAACAATTTACCTGGACTTGGGAAGGGTATATATAATAATGGTAGACCATATTTCAAAATTAAAGGTAATTATGCACGTGCAATAGGTATATTTTTTATCATTCTAGCTATTTATGCTTTGATTGTAAGATGATAGAAAAAGTTAGGTGCGATTGGCCAATTGAAAATAATCAACTTTACTTAGATTACCACGATTACAAGTGGGGTGTTCCACAACATAACGATATAACTTTATTTGAATTTTTAGTGTTAGAGGGTGCTCAGTCTGGCCTTTCTTGGAGTACTATCTTAAATAAAAGAGAGAATTACAGAAAGGCTTTTGATAACTTTGATTTTGAAAAGGTGGCAAATTATGATCAAACGAAAGTTTCTCAGTTATTACAAAATGAAGGGGTAGTTAGAAACAAATTAAAGATTGCATCTGCAATAAAAAATGCAAAGGTGTTTATTGAGATAAGAAAAGAGTTTGGTAGTTTTGATAAATATTTATGGGGTTATGTTGGCGAAAAGCCAATCAAAAATAATTTTGAATCATTAAAAGATTTTCCTGCCAAAACAGAGCTATCAGATAAAATATCTAAAGATTTAAAAAAAAGAGGAATGAATTTTGTTGGTTCTACAATAATTTATGCATATTTACAGGCAGTAGGAGTGGTAAATGACCATCAGGTTAAGTGTTTTAGATATAATTAGTCTTTTAGTAATTGGTTATAGTTATCTCTTAATTTTTTTATCTTAGGATCGATTACAAATTTACAGTATCCATAGTCTGGGTTTGTTTTATAAAAATTTATGTGGTAATCTTCCGCCTTAAAAAAATCTTTAAATGGTTCAACAGAAGTTACAATTTTTTTATATACACCACTTTTTTCCAAATTCTCAATATATCTAATTGCTGTTTCCTTTTGTTTGTTTGTCTTAAACAATATGATCGATCGATATTCGGTTCCTACATCAGCGCCTTGCCTATTTTGAGTGGTTGGATCATGTGTTGTAAAAAACACAGATAAAATTTGTTCAAGTGTAATAATTTCAGGATCGTATTCAACCTTTATTACCTCCGCATGTTTTGTTTCTCCGCTTGAAACTTGTTCATAGGGCGGGTTTACAACTATACCGCCAGAATAGCCTGGTGTTACAGTATTTACACCTTTAAGTTTTTGAAAAATTGCTTCTGTGCACCAAAAACGCCCACCTCCTAATATTATTTCTTCCATAGCTTAATAGTATTGATATTAGTAAATAAAGTCAAAGTTTTATATAATAAACAGTTGCAATGATAATAGGAAAAAGCGTTTCACTTATATACGATACTAAAGCCATACTAAACGAAGTTGACTTTATAATTTCAAACAACAAAAAAATTGGTGTAGTTGGAAGAAATGGTTGTGGTAAAACTAGCTTTTTCAAGATAATAAATGGGGTTGAGGCGGTTACTGCTGGAAATATAAATATAGAGGGTGAAAAGTTGGCATATTTGCCACAAGAGTTTGATTTTCCTGATATGTTAGTTGGGGAATATATGGAAAGTAAGCTTGAAAATAGCTGGGATATTTATAAAATTGATATGTTGATAGAGGAGCTTAAATTTAAAAATTATGACGAGTACCAAAAGATAAGCTTATTAAGCGAAGGGCAGAAAATGAAGCTAAAGTTAATGGAATTATTATTAGCAGATCCAACAACACTATTTATCGATGAGCCTACTAACCATTTAGATATCGAAGGAATAATGTGGTTTGAAGAATACCTTAAACGGTTAAATAAAACTGTAGTAATGATTTCGCACGATAGATCGTTTTTAAATCATACTGTTGATGAAATTTGGGAGATTGAGAATACAAAGATATTTGCATTTGTTGGGGATTATGATAATTACAAAACTGAAAAATTAAAATTAATAGATAAATGGGATGAAGAGTACAAAAGGTTTTTAATTAAAAAAGCCCAGATGGAAAAGTTGATAGCAAATGCCAGGAAAATTACAGATGGTAAGAAAAGAGGTAGAGCAGTTGAATCAGCAAAAAAACGGTATGAAAGAGAGGTTACAAGAAAGGCAAAAGAAAAGTACGTAATTAAAAAGATAGGTGATATTGAGTTTGATACAGATGTTAGAGGCAGAAAGCTAATGTTAAGGTTTGATAATGTAACTAAAAAATATGAAAAAAATACAGTTTTTACCGATCTTTCCTTTGAGGTTAGGGGTGGAGAGCGGATCTGGTTATTTGGACCAAATGGAGCGGGAAAGTCTACATTAGTAAAGTTAATAATGGGGGATGAAAAAGTTACAAAAGGTGAGGTAAAGCTTGGAGAAAACATTAATGTTGGGTATTTTGCTCAAAAACAAACACACCTAGACTATGAAAAAAACATATTTGATCAGTTTTTAGCCGAAACACAATGCGACTATAATAAAGCATTTGGAATATTAAAAAGATTTCTATTTAGTGGTGATGATTTAAAAAAACGAATTAAAAATCTAAGCCCAGGAGAAAGATCAAGGTTTGCGTTTGCAATATTTGCTTTTAAAGATTACGACATGCTAATTTTAGATGAGCCAACAAACCATTATTAACT
>JAQBTZ010000076.1 GCA_027624675.1 bacterium | reverse complement strand
AGATCATACGAATCTGTGCTTATACCAAATAAAATCTCAAACTCGTAAGTTTTTGTTAAACCAATATATTTATCTCTATCCTTATTTTCTTCGTCTTCTAATGCTATTAATAACCCCGTTGCCATTGGATCTAATGTTCCAGCGTAACCTAGCTTAACGTTTTCATATTCTGGATTTAAGGCTTTAAATTTAAGTATTGCTTGATAGCTTGTTAGGTATTTTGTTTTGTTTATTAAGATCATAAGGACTTTTAGTATTGTAAATCGAAATTGGCAGTTAAGGTTCAGAATAATTAGTACTTGATATTTTGGAGGCTTTCGGAGCCAAACATTAAAGTTACTTATAAAAGAAAGATACAATATTTGTTTGGCGAGAACGAGGAAGTGTGTGACATTTATGAATCTTTTCCACAACTTCCGTACTCCATAAATATTAAGGACTAATTATTCTGGATTCCCGTTGACATGAGAATGACGCGACTTACTCATTATCCCCAATAAACCCATTATGTTGTAGCTCCCACAGTTTCTTATATATCCCCCCATCTCTATTAATTAACTGTATATGTGATCCAACCTCTTTTATCTCACCTTTATCCATAACTACTATTTTATCAGCATGCATAATAGTTGATAACCTATGGGCAATAATAATTGTTGTTTTATCTTTAGCAAGTTTCCAAAATGCATCTTGGATTAATTTTTCAGATTGTGAGTCTAAGTTACTAGTAGCCTCGTCAAATACAATTATTTTAGAGTTTTTAAGTATCACTCTAGCTATGGCTAGTCTTTGTTTTTGGCCTCCAGAAAGTTTTAACCCGCGCTCCCCAACCATAGATTGGTATCCATCAGGTAAATTACTAATAAAAGAATCAATATTAGCAATCTTACATGCAAATTTTACTTGCTCTGTTGTAGCATCAGTTTTACCATATTTTATGTTGTACTCTATCGTGTCGTTAAACAAAATTGGTTCTTGTGGAACAACTCCAATTTGTTGTCGCAAGTAACTTTTTGAAAAATTCTTTATATTTAAACCATTAATTAAAATTTCTCCTTTATCAACATCAAAAAATCTCATTAATAACTTTACTAAAGTAGTTTTGCCTGCTCCACTATACCCTACCAATGCTACTGACTCCGACTTACCAATATTTAGATTAAAACAATTTAAAGCCCTATCACCTTTAGCATATTTAAAGACCACGTCGTTAAACTGTATTTCATAGTTATCATCACCTAAAACTATTGGGTGTTCTGGGTTTTTTATATTTGTTGAATAATTTAAGATCTCAAAGTATTTTTGTAAATCAGCGTTGTTTTTTGCTATTTCACGAAATGCTCTAACTACTCTCCAAAAATTAGGAAATACAGTATTTGCAAATGTAATGATAAATAAAAACTGAGCTAAATCGATTGCCTTATTTTGTATATCTAAAAATGCAATATAGACAACAACTGCTATTCCTATGTTTGCAATATTTCCGACAATTAACTCAATAACCCTAAAACTAATAAAAAAATCTTTTGATGCTGTAAACCAAATTTGTAAACGATTTGCAAGTTTAGTCTGTTCAAATTTTTCATTTCCAAAGTATTTTACTGTTTCAAAGTTGATCATGTTATCAACCATAATTGTTGAAAGCTCGTCATCTTGCTCGTTTAAGAAAATCCTTTTTCTAATATTGTATTTAACTAGGTGAAATGAGAACAAAAACATTATTAACGCTATTAAGATAGTTATATATAGATACTTTAAATCGATAAAGGAAAATGATATTGCTAAAAACACAAAACTTATTATAGATTCTAGTAAACTATCATGTACTCCATAGTAGATATCAAAAAGTGCGCTATCACCACGTTTCAAGATGCTTATTAAACTACCGGCACTTTTTCCACTATAAAACTCGTAATCTAGGTCGTGTAGCTTGTTAAAAACTTTTTGTTGCAGGCTTACAGACACTTTTGTAAGTGTTAGATCTTGTAAATATGTTGTTAAGTTATTTAGTAAATTTTTAAGAAAAAAAGATAATAAAAAAACTATCAAAGTTACTGTTGCAAGCTGGTAATCTTGTATAGTAATATCACGAGTTAGCTGTCTAATAAAAAATGGTGATACATTACCTAATAATATTACTAACACATTTACAAATAGCGCGAACAGATAGACATATTTATATTTAGATAGCTCGATATAAAATCGCTTTATTATTTCCATAATGGTTTTAACTTATGCCTTAATGTATTAAAGTATATTAATGCTAATACTATACTTTTTAATCGCATTTTTTGGAGGAGTTATATCACTTTTTTCTCCTTGCAGTGGTGCTTTATTACCCACTTACTTTACAATATCTTTCAAAACAAAAAATAGAATTTTATTATCAAATTTAATTTTTGCACTTGGTGTTTTTAGTGTAGCTTACCCTATTATTTTAGGTGCAAGATATGCATTTAACTTAGTACAAAACTATGGAGTAATAATATTCCAATCTCTTGGTGTAATATTTTTTGTATTCGCAATTTTAACACTTTTCTCAAGTTTAATAAAATTTAAGGGATTATCTATTGATCAATATTTAACTAATAAAAGTATTAGTTTTAAAATGATATATGTAGCAGGTATTGTTTCTGGTTTAACAATTGGAACTTGTATAGGCCCAATATTAGGTAGTATTATTACAATTTCAGCTACCATATCTAATAGTTTTATCTCATTATTTTTAATTATGACATATATTTTAGGTATGGTGTTTCCACTTTATTTAATATCAGCAGGAATATTAAAGCTTCAGTTTTTAAAAACACTACTTACTAAAGGAAAGTTGTTTAAGATAAATTTATCTGGATTAAAGTTTTATGTTCATTCAACAAATATATTTCTTGCATTAGTATATCTTTTTCTTGCATGGATATTTTATTCTCACCATGGATCAATACTATCTATTAAGCTAATAAGTAGCACAAATATTACCGAAACCCTTTTTAAGTTGCAATATTTATTATTGGATTTGGTTTCTAAGGTTCGACCTTAAAATCTTAAAAAAGGTCGAACCCTGTTTCAATTAATTTTCTATTATTTCTATTTTATCAATAGTAATTGGTGTTAATGGTTTATCACTGCTATCTTTTTCTACCATCGAAATTGCATCTACAATCTCTTGACCTTCTGTAACTACGCCAAAGTTAGTATGTAAACTATTTAGCCAAGGCGTTTCTGTTGCTGTTACAATAAAAAACTGACTACCATTTGTATTTGGTCCGCTATTAGCCATTGCTAAAGTACCTTTTACAATTGGTTTACCTGTAATTTCATCTGCAAACTGGTATCCAGGTCCACCTGTACCTGTACCTGTTGGGTCACCGCCTTGAATCATAAAGTCAGGTATAACGCGGTGGAAAATTAATCCATCGTAAAAACCCTCTTTAGCCAAAATTACAAAGTTATTTACTGTGTTTGGGGTTTCTTTTTCAAAAAGGTTAACCTTAATTGTACCCATACTTGTTACTATGTTTGCTGTGTAATCTTTATTTGTATCGATCTCCATTTTTAATGTTTCTAAATTATTACTTTTTGTAGGTGTAGTTTCTACAGCTGGGGTTTGATTTGTGGTATTAATTTCATCAGTAATAAGTGTTGGTTCTGG
>JAQBTZ010000075.1 GCA_027624675.1 bacterium | reverse complement strand
CTGGCCCTATACATTCTAATCTGCACAAACGATGCCTAGCATCCTCTATAACCCCCCTATGAAATACCAAAGGCAACACAAAAAATATTTCTAGCAAAAATTCTCAATACCTCATTTGCCCACTCAATTATCTGGGGGTAAAATAATAGAATGACTTTCGAAACCCTTGAAATCATTTTTTTCCTTTTTATAGCAGGGGGATTTTTGGCACTTATACCCTACATGATAAAAGGTGAGCAAAGTTTTGATTTTATTGACTCTTCAAAAGAGGACCCAGATCTTCCAGGATGCATCGGAGTTTTATAGGAGGGGCTTTAGCTTACGGCACGGCCATGGTTTTCATTTTTCTATTATGGTCATTTTAATTAACAATATGGTTCTAAAAGTAGTCTCTGATTAATAGTTATGACTGATGGGGGTAAACAAATAAAATGAGTTATGACGTTAGACAGGAAATCACAGAAGATTTCTATTTATGCTGTAAAAGTGCTCGTAATCATTTATCAAAACAATCTGATACTTTATCGTGGATTAAAGTAAGCCTTAATGGCCCTCATTTAGAACATTTCTCATTTCGAATGGGAAATCAGATTTTTTTCATTCAAATTGAAGATGTTGACAACAATCTTGCTTGCCCTGGTCAACGAGAAGCTTTTCTAGAGAAGGCAAAAAGCTGGAATGCACATGCTTTAATAATGCCGATGAAGAAGATTGGAATTAAATGGGCCCCCCTTCTTTCAAACTGGGGGTTAGAAGAAGCTCTGACAGGGAAGTTAATTAATCCCTCAGCACTTATAACAGATCAGGAGATAGAGATAACCGATAACGAACTTCATGACTTTGCTATTCAAGTAGTAAAAAACATACTAACCAATGAAGGTAAAACTATTAACTCTAGTCAGAATAACCCAGAATTTAACCCATCAATTTTTTTTGATGAGAAGGGTAAGCAGTCCTGGGTGATTGTGAGAGCAGATAGATACCCAAAAAAAACTGCAACCCGCCCACACAATATCGAAGAGATTGCCCAGTCCCCACAATTAGTTAAGTACTCTGGGTACTTTGCATCTGTCACTGTAGCAAGTGCAAAAACTAATACCAATCCAAATCCTAAATTAGGCCTCCTATTAAGAGGGGAGGGATACGTCGTCAATTACGGGGGTTTAAAAGCTATTCATAATTCAGGTATCACTCCTTCAAATGCTTCCAACAAAAAAAAGAGTTTGATGGATGACTTTGTAACTGCGGCTAAAGTTATAGGTGGAAAACCAAATACAACCTCACTTAATCAATCCATAAAAATGGCACATGAGCAGCTGTTAGGAGAGATTGTTCCTAAAGCAAAGGTTACGGCAATTGCTCAAAAACTAAATGATGGACCTATGTCCTATTCGCATGATGACTTAGCATTTTCAGTCGCTTTAAATTTCTTTAAAAATAAAGCTTACATAGATTCATTATCTACACAGCAGATGGTTGCGAGGCTAACATTAATTGAAAGTATAAATAAAAAGATGATAAATCCGCTTCTTGCTGCAGCTTTTGAAGATGCTCTGTATAATCTTTATAAGTAATGAAAAAATTTAGAGGTGATTAAATGAAATCTTGCCCCAAATGCCAATCAAACATGATAATCGACATCGTCTATGGTTTCCCTTCGGAAGAGCTGGCGGAGGATGCAAATAACAATAGGGTTCAATTGGGCGGCTGTTGTGTAGGTGGGAATGACTCTAAATTTAAATGCAAATCATGCGGAAAAGAATTTGGCGGTAGTGATGATAATTCTTATGATTGGGTGAGATAAATAAAAAAACTATTCCTACTTAATTGACTAAGAGTAAAATTTGAGTAAATTTCTATTTTTAGACTTTGATGGCGTGTTGCATTCAACCAAGGATGATGCTGCCTTTTTTGAAAATGTTACCCCCCTTATCCAATTGGTCGTGAACTATCCGATCCAAATTGTAATTTCCTCTAGTTGGCGGTTTCAGTTTGATTTAACACAATTAAAGAGCTACTTCCCCCAGCAAATTCAGCATAAAATTGTCGGTGCAACGGGAAAGGAGGTGGTGGATAAATATCCACGCTATCATGAAATTAAAAATTATCTTAAAGAGAAAGATAAATCACTATGCGACTGGCGGGCCTTGGATGACACCCGTTTTGAATTTCCTCCTGATTGTGAGCAGTTAATTTTATGTAACTCTAATTTTGGACTGAAAAAAAAACAATTAGATATGCTAGAGGAATGGCTATTAAATTAATTGGTTAATAAAATTGTCGTAGTATATTTTTGTATGCCCCATCGTAACAACAAGAAGTAACTTCGTAAATTAAGAAATAGCCGTTTTATAAGATTTAGAATTAACTAAATTACAGGGCGTTTCAACGCGGTACACTTTCTGAGTCGAGGCTCAGAAAATGAACCTACAATTAGCGTGTCTCTGCAACATAGAAACTCATGATTTATAAGGTCTGTTCATAGAGAGGGCAAGTTGCCTTCTCTAGAAAAAATATAAGGGGAGGTAGTCTTGAGAGCTGTAAGTTAAAGAATAACAACGAATAGTGAAATTATTATCTCATTACCCATCATTATCCATGCCATTCTTCTTCTAGTTATCTTTCAGCATCTTGGCCAAAGTTATTTTTGTTTAATCTCCCCCATTCTCTGTATCTATAAAACATTTTTTCTTTCTCTTGTTTGAAATTAAAGCCATCATTTAGTTTTTCATTCAATGCTATTTTTGTAAAAGAACTTTGTAAAAATTCTGTTTCATATTGCAAGGCGTCAAACCAATTTGACCATGATGAAGATGAAGTCTTAAATTTATTCTCAATAATCATAAGTTTAGGAAAATCATAACTATTAAGATATCTATGATTACATTCCTTTAGTTGAAAAAATAATTCGTTTTTTATATTTATTTTTTTTAGTTTTGAATAAACTTGTTCGCAATGCAGTCTCTGAGTCATTATCGCAAGCCAAAAATTTAAAATAGTACCGAATTTCAAAGAACTACTATTGCTCCCAGATTCTTTACGATTTTGATTTAAGGGTTTGTATTTAAATCCATTTTGCTCGAATCTCATACGGCTTTTCGACATGCCTTTACCCTCCTAAAGCATCTTTTAAGTCTATTACCAATGTCAGGTCTTCGGTTATAGGCCGGAAATTTGTTTGTTTCTGATTGCTACTGATATCATTCA
The DNA here is from genome assembly GCA_027624675.1 of bacterium. Taxonomy (GTDB): domain Bacteria; phylum Patescibacteriota; class WWE3; order 2-01-FULL-39-13; family JAQBTZ01; genus JAQBTZ01. The sequence continues at coordinate 458 of JAQBTZ010000075.1, read as the reverse complement.
TGGGTAATGGAATAAGTTTAATTACCCTTGCTTCTCTTTCTGATTTCTCCCCAAACTTGCGCCCTCATCTTTTTATTTTCTTCTCGTGTTCCAGGTAATCCCTCATTAAGTTTTGGCGCATTTATCTGAGCTTGTTTTTCTCCGCAAGTTAAGCAGGTTTTGTAACCAAGATTTGCTCTGCCTTGACTAAATGATTGCCCACATCCTAAACAAATAGGATTTTCTCCAGCCTTTGCTAGATTATCTTCTGATTCACTAATTCTAAAGTTACCGGATGAGTAATTTTCTTTTTCTTTGGTTTGAGGATTATTAGTTTTTGTGGTTCTAACATACTCTTTGATATCAGATATTATTTTTGGATGAAGCCATGCACTTGATTGAGACAGAATCTCACCTGTAGTAGGGTCTATTCCTTTTAGTATTGCAGAAAGAAATGATTTATCTTGTTCAGACTTGCT
>JAQBTZ010000001.1 GCA_027624675.1 bacterium | reverse complement strand
ACTGTACAAGGTAAGGTGAAGTTAAAAATCCCCGAAGGAACACAAGACAATAGTGATTTTAAGATAAAAGGAAAAGGGGTAAAAAAACTAGGTGGATGGGGAGAAGGTGACCACTACGTAAAAGTAAAAGTACAAATCCCAACAAAACTAAACTCCAAGGCTAAAAGGTTATTTGAAGAGTTGGAAAAGGAGATTTAAAAAAATTATATTAAACATATTTTGTATGATAAACTTATAATTAACATGAAAAGAATACTATTAATTTTATTGATGTTAAGTTTAGTTTTTCTAAGCTACATTGTTTACAAAAATTATACAATAACAAATCCTACTTCTAATCCAAATGAAACAGCAACCAATCAAATAATTATTCAAAAAAATGGAGAGGGGTAAACATAAAAACTTCTAATGGAAATATTACTGCTCCAAAGGATGAAGATGTTTTTACAATAACTTTAAACATAAATGGAACCATTATAGGTACAACAGATTGCAATAACTTCAATGGCAGATACATAATAAGTAGTGATAATAAATTATCATTTGAAAATGGCTTTGCTTCAACAAAGAAAGGTTGCCAAGAATCCCAAGAATACTTGTTTATGAATTCATTAGAACAAGTAGAAAGATACTCAATTAATGACGAGGGTAACCTTGCACTCCAATTAAAATCTGGTTTGGGAACAATGATATTTAAACAGTAACTCCAATTATATTATATATTCATCACTTAATTGACATTAACCCAATAACAACCTAAACTTATTATAGGTTAATATTTTATGGTTATGGTGAGTTAAACTCACCTTTTTTTGTAATAATTTTACGTGTCTGTAATAACAGATAACTAATAAAAATGGCAATAACAGAATTTAGTGCAGCTTTAAATCAAGTAGCAACAGAAAGAGGAATATCTCCTGAACAGGTCATATCTTCTATTAAAGAGGCAATTATTGCAGCTTTTAGAAAAGATAACCCAACTGTTGCAACAGAAGACGAAGAACTAACAGTAGAAATGAGTCCAGAAGATGGAAGTGTAAAAGTTCTTAAAGGTGATAAAGATGTTACCCCAGCAGGCTTTGGCCGAATCGCTACACAAACTGCAAAGCAGGTAATATTACAAAAGGTTAGGGAAACTGAAAAAGAGGTGATTATTAAAGAATACAGAAGCAAGATTGGAAGCATAGTTAATGCAGTAATCTTTAGAGCAGATAGTGGTCTTGTTATTGTAGATTTGGGTAAAACACAGGGAATAATGCCACCACACGAACAAGTACCAAACGAAACATACAGACTAAATCAACGAATAAAGGTACTAATCAAAGAAATTCAAAATACACCAAGAGGAGAAGAGGTAGTAGTATCAAGATCTGACCCTAACTTTGTTAAAGAATTATTTAGTATCGAGGTACCAGAAATAAATTCAGATGTTGTAAAAATTGAGTCAGTAGCAAGAGAAGCTGGATCACGAACAAAAATTGCGGTTTCTTCCTCTGATTCACATGTTGATCCCATTGGTTCATGTGTAGGACAAAAAGGTGTAAGGGTACAGACTATCATAAAAGAGTTGGGTACGGAAAAAATTGATATCGTTACATTTTCTGCAGACACCGAGAAATTTATTGCACAAAGCCTTTCTCCTGCCACTGTTACTAAGGTTGTTTTAAACAGCGATACTAAAACTGCAACAATCTCAGTACCAGAAGATCAACTTTCACTTGCGATTGGGAAAGAAGGCCAAAACGTAAGGTTAGCTGCTAAACTTACAGGATGGAAAATAGATATTAAAGGTTCTGGAAAAGTTGTAGCAGAAGATGATGATGACGAAAGTGCAAAAGAAGAAAAAGAATAATTACTTATGCCAAAAATCAAAACAGTTAAGCCAATTAAAAAAACTAGACCACCTATTGTAACTGTTATGGGTCACGTTGATCATGGAAAAACAACCCTTTTAGACTCAATAAGACAAACAAATGTAACCAAATCAGAGTTTGGTGGTATAACTCAACACATTGGAGCTTACCAGGTACAAACCCCAAAAGGCGAAGTAACATTTATAGACACACCAGGCCATGCCGCTTTTACAGAAATGCGTTCACGTGGGGGACAGGCTGCAGATATAGTTGTTTTAGTTGTTGCTGCAGATGATGGAGTCCAACCACAAACCATAGAGGCAATTAATCATGCAAAAGCTGCTGAGGCACCAATAATTGTTGCTATAAATAAAATTGATGCACCTGGTGCTAATGTAGATAAAATTAAGAGAGAGTTATCAGAAAATGATGTGCTTGTCGAAGAGTATGGTGGAGACGTTATGAGTGTTGAGATATCTGCACTTAACGGAACAAATATAGATCAACTTTTAGAATCAATCTTAACCTTAGCAGAACTTTTAGAACTACCAGATACTACAGATGAAATGCTACTTGGAACAGTAATCGAGTCCAAACTTGATAAAAGAAAAGGGGTACTTGCAACAATTTTAATACAAAGTGGAACGCTTAAAAAAGGAGATAAAATCTGGGCAGGAGGATCAGATGCAACAGTAAGATCGATGACTAACTTTAAAGGTGAACAAATACCTTTATCAACACCAGGTACTCCAGCAGAAATTTTAGGTTTCAAAACCATACCAGAAATTGGATCAATAGTAGTAGAGATAGATAATAAAGGGAAAGTAGAATCAATTTATAATGAGCAAATGGCAGCAATAGCAGGTTTAGAAGAAGAGGATACAACAAGTGAAAAATTACTCAATATTATTATAAAAGCAGACGCAAAAGGAACATTAGAAGCATTAGAACAAAGCTTATTTGGAATTGAGGCAGAAAAAGCAAAGATAAAAATAATATTAAAGGGAGTAGGAAATGTTAACGAATCGGATGTGCTGTTAGCATCAGCTACAGGATCAACAATATTCTCTTTTAATGCAAAAGAAACAGGGGTTATGGAACTAGCTAAGCAGAGAAAAGTAATAGTAAAAGATTACAATATTATTTACGAGTTACTTGAAGACGTACAAAAAGCATTAGAAGGTGAACTATTAAAACAAGAAGAAGATGTTAAAGGATTATCAATAGTTAAAAAAATATTTCCATTGCCATCTGGTGATGTTATCGCAGGGTGTGAAATTATTATGGGGACAATGGCAGTTGGGCGAAAAGTTATAATCTGGGAAAACGAAGCAAGCTATAAATTATCAAGAAAAGAAACTACAGAAGAAATTTTAAATATATACGAAGGAAGAATTAAAAAGATAAAATCAGGAAAGGTTGATATTAAAAAAGCCTCAAAAGGTAGTGATTGTGGAATATTAGTAACCCCAAACTTTCCAAACTTTAAAAACGGTAACTATATTCAGGTTATGTAATTAATTGTTGATTATTGAAAAACATGTTATTCTCAGTTTATATTAATATGGATATTTAATAATAATATGATCAGAAAGTTCATTGTGTTTATAAATATTGTTATACTTTCTTCTATTTTATTTTTTAGTTCTACAAAAACATCGTACGCCATTTCAGAGATCTCAATTGATTTAATAAATCAGGAAAGAATAAATCGTGGCTTAAATAAAATTGAAATCGATGAGAACCTATGCACACTGGCACAAATATTAGCAAATGATAGAGAATTAGCATATCCAGAATAAATTAACGACAGTCCATCATTAAATCCCAAATACAAGCCATATATTAAAAACTATTCAAGTTATGTAACAGTGGTTTTAACTATGAACGATGTTTTAATAAAAACTTATAACGATAGCGGGGTGGATGTTCCTATATTTACAGAAAAACAAATAGCTCAAGCAGCCATTGCGAAAGGTGAAGCTGTCACCCCTGAAATCACAAATGGATGTAGTGCTATCTCTTCAGGTAAAATTGGTTATAAACCTTATGCTTACTTTATTGGTGGAGTCAAAAAAGAGCCCGCAATTAGTACAACTCAAAATACAGAAAGCGATATTTCTAGTGTTGGATTATTTGATAAACTTAAGTTGTTTTTCATCAAGATCTTCTCTGAACTTGGTTTTTAATCCGAATCTGGTCTAAATACAACTCTGCTTTTTGGATAGTTAGGAAATTAATAGATTATATTAAAATCATTTACCCACTGTTAGATATTAATTAGTGTTCCTCATAACTGTTTTTAGAAAGTTTCTCCTGTCATTCTGAGTCTACTGACGAAGAATCTGATGAAATAAATTGTCTTAGCTCCCAATTTTTGATAAAATCTATTTAATATAAAATTACTTTTGGTAATATGCGTAAAATAAATTTAAAAAATATTGTGTGGAAAGAAGGAAAATATTTTGTTTCCCAGTGTCTTAATGTTGAAATTTCCAGCTTTGGCAAGACCAAAAAGGAATCCTTAGATAATTTAAATGAGGCTTTAGAACTATATTTTGAGGATATTAAAACACCACAAATAGCTAAAATACAAAACCGAGAGATAGTAGGTCTCCCTTTTCTTTATGCCTAAAGTTCTTCAAAAAAATATGGTATTGCGTCATCTCCAACTGAATTGGAGATCTAATATAAAAAAAGACTGGATTCCCGCTTTCGCGGGAATGACTCCTGTAATACTAAAAATGGCAACTACAAAGTTATAGCCCTTTTAAATCTGATTATCTAATAAACAACTTGGAACTTTCTTTTAAGATAATAAAAATTAAGCTGGTGATACTTAGCTAATATGTAACTCTATAAATATATTTACCCTTTACAGATTTACTATAAGATGTTATTATAGATACGTTAAACTCTGCCCAGAACTTAATTAATGGAAATAAATACTAACGAATTAATAAAAAAGGGCAAAACAATTGCTGTTATTCCTTACGATAAAATCTCAGAAGATGGATTAGCATCAGCCTTTGCTATATATATTGCACTAAAAGAAAGTGGTGCAAGTGTAGACTTTTTATACAAAGGTGCAGTTAGTGAAACATTAAAGGGGTTAATCTCTGATTCTGTTAAAATTAGCTCAACAACCCCAGAAAAACATTTAGTTATAAGTGTAGATTACCTAGATAAGTCAATAGAAGAGGTTAACTATTCGATAGAGGATAACAAATTAAATCTTATCTTAAAACCTATCTCAGACAACTTTACTGCAGATAAAATCGAGCACAAAGTAATGGGCGGATCATATGACACTACAATTACAATTGGATGTTGGAACTTAGATAAGATTGAGATGGTTAAAGAAAATCCTGATTCATTTACTAAAACTAGTATTATTAATATTGACAATACTGCAAATAATGAAAAATTTGGTACAATTAATATTATTGGAAATGAAATCGACAATATTTCCTTATTAGTTTTACAAACAATTGCATCTTGGAATATTAAAATTCCTAAGAAATCAGCAGAACTACTATTAAAAAGTATTAATTCCTGATAGAATCATTATATGGCGACAATAAAAAAAGAAACTAAAATTGAATATCAGGTTGGAACACCTGAATCACAGATTGAAACCTTGGGATTAAAGATCACAGAACTTTCAGAACACCTAAAGAGTCATAAGAAAGATTTTAGTTCTAGAAGAGGTTTACTTCAGATGGTAAACAAAAGAAGAAGACTACTTTCTTACCTTAAAGGTAAGGATGAAAAATCTTTTGAAACTATGACTAAAAAGATGAAAGAAAACAAAGGTTAAAAGTATTAATTAATAATTTATAAGAGTGGGGGTCGGGTGAACATACAATCTAGGGTTTAATAAGGAAACTTAAGTTAAAGATAAGTGTTTTTATTAAACCAAGGATTTTTCACTCTTTTTCACCCACAAAGAAACAACAAATGAATATAAAAGAAGTCCGAAAAGAAATGCAACTCGGTAGTGAAACATTAGTGCTTGAGACAGGGAAATTAGCACAACAAGCAAATTGTGCTGTACTAGCTACCCTTGGTGGCACAATAGTATTAGCAACAGCAGTATCCGTTCCTGCAACCGAAGAGCCAAACTGGTTTCCTTTAAGAGTTGACTACGAAGAAAAATTATACGCAGGTGGACTTATTAAAAGCTCAAGATTTATTAAAAGAGAAGGACGAACTTCTGATGAAGCAATTATCTCAGGAAGACTTATAGACCACGCTCTTCGACCACTTTTTCCTAAAGATTACATGGATGATACTCAAATTATTGTTACTGTTTTACAGGTTGACTCTAAAAATGATCCAGAACTATTAGGACTTATCGCAGCAAATACAGCTTTAGCTGCAAGCAATATACCATTTAATGGACCAGCTGGATCAGTGCATGTTGGACTAGATCAAGAAAACAAAACTGTATTTAATCCATTTTTACAAGACAAAAAAACCTTAAAGGCAAACCTTACAGTAAGCTTTTTGAAAGGTAAAAAAGTACTTGCAATGGAAGGTGATTTTCATCAGATCCCTGAAACTAAATTGTTTGAATTAATGACCGAGGCAGAACCTTACGCAACACAAGTTATCGACTTTATTAATGATTTTGCTAAAGAAGTTGGAAATGAAAAATATGTGCATAAATCATTTAAGGTAGATAGTGACATATTAACTGAAGTTAAAGCGTTTGCTTTTGATAAAATCAAAACTATCCTTGAAAAGGAAAGTAGCAAAATGGACTTTAATGGCAACTGGAATGAGCTACAAACAGATACTTTCAAAAATTTTGAAGGAAAATACTCAAAATCAATAATGAGCAAATGCTTAGAAGAGCTACAAAAAGATGCAATTAGAAAACTAATTATCGAAGATAAAAAACGACCAGACGGTAGAAGCCTTGATGAAATAAGACCACTTAGTGCGCAGGTAGGATTACTAAATCGAACACATGGTTCTGCTGTTTTTAACCGAGGTATAACCCAAGTTTTAACAGTTGTAACACTTGGCGCACCTTCACTTGAACAAACAATACAAAATATGTATGGAGAAAGTACAAAACAGTACTTTCACCATTACAACACACCTCCGTTTACCTATGGTCAAACAGGTCCACTACGGGGTCCAGGAAGAAGAGATATAGGACATGGAACACTTGCTGAAAAAGCTTTGGAGCCAGTGTTACCTGATAAAAAAGATTTTCCATATACTATTAGAGTAGTTTCAGAGGTGCTTTCTTCAAATGGAAGTACATCAATGGCATCAACTTGTGGTTCAACATTATCCTTAATGGATGCAGGAGTACCTATAAAAGCTCCAGTTGCAGGTATTGGAGTAGGACTTATAGTAGATGAAGATAAAGAGTGGGGTGATGAAGGTAAATACATGTTACTAACTGATATGCAAGGAGTAGAGGATGCAAACGGATTTATGGACTTTAAACTTACAGGAACAAGAACAGGTGCAACTGCATTACAGATGGATATTAAAACTGGAGGATTACCTTTAGAAATATTTAAAGATGTACTTGAAAGATCAAGAATTGCTAGAAATATAGTTTTAGATGTAATGGATAAGGTGCTTTTAGCTCCTCGTGCAGATCTTTCAGCGCTAGCGCCAAGAATTAAGACCATACAGATTGACAAAGAACAAATAGGTCTACTAATAGGACCTGGTGGAAAAACTATAAGAGCAATTATTGAAAAATCAGGAGCAACTGTTGATGTAGATGACGATGGATTAGTGTCGGTGTCTGCAGTTAATAAAGATTCACTTGAGATGGCATTAGCCGATATTCTAGGACTTACAAAAACATTTGAAGTTGGAGAAATAATTGAAGATGCTGAAGTTGATAGTGTTGTTGATTTTGGAGCATTTGTAAAGATAAGTAGAACAAAGACTGGATTACTACATGTTAGTGAGATAAGTAATGAATTTCTTAAAGACCCTAGAGAAAAATTAAAAGAAGGTGATAAGATAAGAGTAAAGATAATCAAAGTTGATGGTGAAAAAGTATCTTTATCAAAAAAACAACTAGAGGGAAAAACAGAACAGAGTAAATAGATAAGGTTTGATATGAAAAACCACCTGCCAGAAAAATACACTTGCCCAAAGTGTAATAAAACCAGTAATTCTAAAGGCTATTATTGTTCGTTTTGTGGTAATAAAAAAGAAAAACCAAACTCCCAGTTTATTGAATATGACTTTGATCTCTTTCCACAACCTTTAATCAATGCTGGAAGTTTTCAACCGAGACAACAACAAAAATACGTAAGAAAAGTTATAATATCATTTGCCTTAGTTTTGTTTATGGGGCTTGGGTTTTATCTACCATATACAATAACAAAAAATCTAACAAAACATGAAAAACTTGAGATATTTGAAATAAACGTATCCCCAGAAAACAGGTTTCAAACACAAATTATTAAAAATAAACTCGATTTAAAATCTACAAATCTAAACACTACTAAAAATGCAGAATTTATCGAGAATAATTTTGATATCTATTACGAATCAAAAGAGCTATATAACATAAATAGTTATTTTAAAGATAAAACTCCAAGTTTAACAGACCTTGCAACAAAACTAACTGTTGATACAATCATCTCTCAAACCGAAGGGAATATTTCAGTAGCAATAAATGACAATGAATATATTATCATACTTAAATTTACCAACCGCGAGTTTGCATATTCTATCGAAAAGATTTTATCTGAGACAGATTACAAATCAAAAGTGATTGATGACTACTTACTTGTAAGTAACAGCCAAAATTATCTCGATCGCAACGTCGAAAGCTATAAGGGCGACACTAAAAATCTCTCAAAATCTGGGTATTTTATAGATACCTTGTCTGTTCTACCTGAAACAGGACAGGTCTTTATCTTTATTAAAAACAAAAAAGGACAGGAGTATTTTGAAAAAACAACAGGCATAACATCACCATCGATAAGGTATCCTATTGGAATAATTATTGATGATGATAAACTTTATTATAAAGACTTTACCTTCTAATTATGAGTGATTTTTTATTCGAAGAACTAAAAGATTTAGAGAGAAAAATAGAGAGCGACAAAATCCCAGTTGATCTGAGGGATAGAGCTAAAAAAATGCTTGATAGGCTAAACCGAATGGCAAAACTTGGTGGTTACTCTTCTGAGTTTGAGACAATCTCAAGATATGTTGAGACAATTACATCAATCCCTTGGGGTAAATCAACAGAGGATAACCTTGATCTAAAACATGCAAAAGAAATTCTAGATAAACACCATTACGGACTTGAAGATGTAAAAGAAAGGATCTTAGAATACCTTTCAATAATCACCTTAAGAAAAGAAAATGGCACGAATAGGCCAGAAGATGCTTTGTTAACCGAAGAATATCACGCTCCAATATTATGCTTAGTTGGGTTACAAGGAATTGGTAAAACTACAATGGCAGCATCAATTGCAAAAAGCTTAGGACGTGAATTTATTAGAATTTCTCTTGGTGCAACAGGTTCAATACTTGAAATAAGAGGACAAAGCAAAGCTCTACCTGATGCAGAACCAGGACAAATTATTAAATCACTAATCCGAACCAAAGTAATGAATCCTCTGATATTACTTGACGAGGTAGATAAAGCCTCGGGAGAAAGAGGACTTAGGAGTGATATAATGGCAGCATTACTTGAGATACTTGACCCAGAACAAAACACAACATTTAGAGATCATTACATAGATTTTCCGATAAATCTTTCAGGTGTTTTATTTATATGTAGCGCAAACAATACAGGCACTTTTTCAACAGCACTATCTGATAGGTTAGAAATTATTAGAATGCCAGCATATACTGATGAGCAAAAAGAGGTGATTGCTAAAAATTATTTATTTGACAAAGTATTATCTAGCTCAGGACTTACAAATAATGATGTAGAAATTGAAGACGAAGTATGGCCACTTTTAATTAGGCCTTTAGGTTTTGACACTGGAATAAGGTCGCTTCGACGCAATATTGAGACTATGGTCAGAAAAGTAGCAAAAGAAAGGGTTGAAGGAAAAATAGAAAAAACAGTTATTAATTCGACTAATGTTAAAAAATACCTACCCGATTTTATTGGAAACTAGTTATCAATGAACGATAAATTTAAATTATTACAAGAAATTGAAACTGAGATAAAAATTTGCACAAAATGCCCTCTATATAAAACCTCAAACTGCAGTGTAGCAGGGGAGGGGTTTTATGATGCAGAGTTAGTATTTATAGGGGAGGCCCCAGGTGCATCAGAGGATAAAACAGGAAAACCATTTGTTGGATTAGCAGGTAAACTATTAAACAAAAATCTTGATTCAATAAAAATTACAAGGAAAGATATCTGGATTGGGAATATAATTAAACACAGGCCACCCGAAAATAGAAACCCATCGATACAAGAAATTAAGGCATGTGAAACATACTTAAAAAGACAGCTTGATATTATTAAACCAAAATTAATTGTCACCCTTGGAAAATTCGCATTAAACTTTTTTTTGCCAGAAACAGTATTATCAGAGTCACACGGAAAGTTATTAACTAAAGCAGATTTAAATATATATCCTATTTACCACCCTGCAGCAGCACTAAGAAATGGTGAATTTAAAAAAGCTTTTGTACAAGACTTTTTACAAATCCCAGCTATAATAGAAACTATTAGTAGTAAAAATAATTAAAAATATGGAAAATGCACAAGTAAAATTGATACCAATAGGTGGAACAACAAACGTAAATAAAAACATGTACGTTTACGAAACAGAAAATGAGATATTAATAGTTGATTGTGGGATTGGCTTTCCAGATGCTGACATGTACGGAGTTGATATTGTAATTCCTGATTTTAGCTATGTAATTGAACGAAGTGAAAAAGTAATAGGAATATTATTAACACATGGCCACGAAGACCATATAGGAGCTGTGCCTTATTTATTGGCGCATATAAATGTGCCAGTTTATGGAACAAAATTAGTACTTGGGTTTTTAAGAGAAAAATTTAAAGAACATAATATTGATAAATCTGTGCTAAAGATAATTGATCCTGACATACCAAATTTCAAGATCGGATCATTTAATATAACACCATTTAGAGTTAACCACTCAGTACCAGATAGCCTTGCATACGGAATCAAAATTAATAATAACTTAATAGTACATGTTTCTGACTTCAAGTTTGACTGGTCACCAGTTATGGACAAACCATTTGAGGTTGGCAAACTTGCAAAGCTAGCTGATGAAAATCCTACCTTATTGCTTTCCGACTCATTAGGATCCTCTACAAGCGGTTACACAAGGTCAGAAAGGGTACTAGGAGAAACATTTCAGATGGCAATGGAAAAAAATGAAGGTAAACAAATCATTGTTACAACCGTTTCATCAAATATATCTCGAATTCAACAAGTAATTGACTCTGCAATTAAACACCACAGAAAAGTTGTAATTATTGGTAGATCAATAAAAACCAATGTAGAGGTAGCCAGAACATTAGGTTATCTTAATTCTCCAGTTAGTGTGTTTGTTGATGAAAAAGAGATAAGTAAATACAAAGATGAAAACCTTGTATATATTATGACTGGTGCATATGGACAATCAGAATCAGCACTTGGAAGAATAGCCTCAGCAACTCATAAAAATATAAAAATCCAAGACGACTCCATAGTTATTTTCTCAGCTGACCCTATTCCAGGATCATTTAACCAGATAGATGCCATGATTGATAAACTTACATTATTAGGTGCCGAGGTATGGTACAAAGATGTTCAAGAAAATCTACACGTATCAGGACATGGTGCAAGTGGAGATATTACTATGCTTGCAGCAATTGCTAAGCCTAAATACTTTATGCCAATAGGTGGAACAATAAAATCAATGAGAGCTTACACAAATTTAGTCTCAAAACTTGGTCATAATAAAGAAAATTTTTTCGAACTAAGCGAGGGACAATCGTTATTAATTGAAAATGGTAATGTTAAACTAGGTGAAGTATATAAAATTGGTAGTGTATTTATTGACGGAAACAGACAAAAAAGTCTTGATCCAATAGTAATAAAAGACAGACAACAGCTAGCAGATGACGGGATTGTAGCAATAGCAATACCATTTAACAGTAAAACACAAAAAGTTTCTGGAAAAATTGAGATTAACTCAAGAGGCTTTGTATATATGAAAGAGTCAAAAGGACTTATCCATAACGCAACACAAAAGGTTGAGAAAGTAATACTTTTAAACAAAGACAAACTTTCTGATTGGAACTTTATAAAACAAGAGGTAGATAAAGAATTAGGTAAGTTTTTCTACAAAGAAACAGGAAGAAACCCAGTAATATTGGCAATTATTGTTGAGGGATAATTTAGGTAATTACGTAATATATTAAAAATGTAATAAAAACCCAGAGCGAAACTGCAAATAAAAGTGGATAATCACTCAACAATACCCTCTCAGGTGATTCACCCTCGTTTTTTTCATAAATAACATATAAGTATCTAGCAACCCCATAAATTACTATTGGAATAGTCAACATCATCCATTTAGGAGAGGAAAGTGTAACAGGTAAAAATGAACTAAAAAACCTAGAAGACTCTACAGGGGAAACTAAAAAAGCAAACAAAGAATAGGTAATCATCGTAAAACTAGCAGAGGTTGAGATCATGCTATCTAACAGACTTTCTGGGTACCTATTTAAAATTGGTCTAGTGACAATTGAATCACCATTAGAGAGTCCTTTTACTAAAGTTAGTTCTGACTTTCTTTTACCAAAAGCTAAAAGTAGAGCAAGTCCGATTGTTGCCAAAACCAACCAAGAAGAGATATTAATTGAGATTGCAAGCGCCCCTGCAAAAACTCTAATCACAAAACCAAAGGCAACTATCAAAGCATCAACGATTATAACGTTCTTAAAAAATAATGTGTAAAAGAGCTGCATAATCACATAAGCTATAACTGCAAGTGTAAAATAAATATTAATTTTCGTTGCTAAAAGTATTCCTGTTACAATAAACAGTAATGATAGTATAGAAGCAAGTTCTACAGATATTTTCTTAGAAGGAATAGGTCTATTTTTCTTAACTGGATGTTTAGAATCACGAGGCAGATCAATAATGTCATTAAAAATATATACACCTGATGCTACAATTGAAAAAACAACAAACCCTTCTGTAACCTTAGTTAATTCAACAATATTAAAAAATTGTTCTGCAAAAAATATACCCGCAAATAAGCTAGTATTCTTTAACCATTGCCTTGGTCTCATTAACCTGATTATGTGATAAAGTGTAGAATCTTTCATTTATATTATCTTATCATTATTAAAGACAAAAGGTTTTTATATTACCTTCTCAATAATAATAAAAGGTAGAGTTGTTATATCTGTTATTGATGGTTCGAAACTTATACTTACCCCAACTGTCTCGTTTGGTTTAACGATAATATTAGGACTCTGAGTAAGAGTAAAAACAATATTAAAACTACTATTAAAATCAGAATTAACAACTACTATCTCATATTCTTTTGAGTAGTTTGAGGTGTTAGATACTGTATAAAAATCAGTATACTCAACCCTTTTATCTTCAAACACCTTAAATACAGCAGTTTCATAAACCGTAACCTTTTTCTTTTCACTAAAACTAACATACCTCCCAAAATCATCTGAGGTTGCAGAAAGCACCTTATCATTATTTGTAAAATCTTGAATAGGTTGAAACTTATAAACAGAGAAAGGTAAATAAGCTAACAAAGCTAAAACCATTGCCAAAGCTGTGTTTGTAAAAATATGTTTCATTAATCTAACTCCCTAAACTCTAAGTACGTAGTAGACATTAGTTCTTTATCTCGAGTGTTTTCATCGTCATCCCTAAACTCTCGTTCAATATCAATAATTACCAATATGCTACTAACTATAGAAAATACAAATGCAGTAACTGCAACCCACATATACATAGAACCAAGTGCAACCTGAGCTATTGAAACAAGTGTTAATAACCAGCTATACATTAACAAAACACCTGCCTCAGAAAATAGATCAAAACTTTTCTGAACCATATTATTAAGTTTCATTGATGCCATTCTTACTGAAATATATGGTGAGATATGAGTTTCATGTGTAACATGAGCCTTAAATAATAAAAATGCCATACCAAAAAATACAGAAACAAAAACAAAAAGTGTTGAGTAAGAATTAACAAAAACATATTCAGATGCAGTTAAACCATTAAAGGCAACAAGTCCATTAAAACTATCTACCCCTAAATAAGAGGCAACAAAGAAAGTTCCAACAACTTTAGAAGCAAACAAAAACACTGCTGGTAAAATTGCTCTATCGACTAATTTGACTAATAATTTTGAGTATCTCACTAAATTTATATTAACACTACTTTCCTAATAGTTCTATAATCTAATTAAGTTTTTTCTACATAAGTAGAACTAACCCAACCAGTTACTTTGTCATCTACCTGTACCTGTACCCAGTCTCCTTTATCTTCAAGCAATTTATACTCTTTCCCAACATCAAGTTTTGCAACTTCATCAAAACCAAGTCCTGCCCCTGCCCTTACTCTTAACCAACCCGTACCAGTCTCTATAACCTTTATCTTTGCACCTGTAACCACAGCCTTAGTTTTGGTTGTAGTAGGGTCAGTTTTTTCCGCATTAGTTATTAAATCTATGTTTCCTGCTAATACATTTACCATCTCTAACGCTTTTTCAGATAAATCTTCATTATTTCCAAAATATGCAATCTTAATAGCTTTATTATCATTAGTTTTTGGAACAATATTTTCGCCAGTATCGTTATAAACACTGCCATCTTCGGTTACATAATAATCTATGTTAAGTCCAGATGGAAATTCTTTAGGAAGGTAGTCTTTTCTTGTTGTTAACCAATATTGAACAGCTTGTATGTGCATCTTAATCGAAGATTTTGCAACAACCTCTTCTAAATGAAGTGGATATATCGTAACAGTTGGTGTGCTTATCTTTAACTGAGCAAGTGGTCGACCTACAGGTTTAGTAAATAATTTTGAATCTACATTAAGCTTTATTCCCTCTTTTATATCAGGACGCAGTGTTCTTGTTTCAAAACCATCCTTAGAAATTTCTAAATCATGCTCACCAACCTTAATATTATTAATAGTGATTGGGGTTTCACCTTTTACCTCACCATCAAGTTTAACTAAAGCTCCAACTGGGTCAGAAATAACAGACATTGAGGGGGTATCTTTAGACCTTTCCACCCACACAGTATCTCCTGCGCCAAAATCTCTGTTCGGTCCAAGCTCTCTGTTTAAAATCGTTTCTGTATTTGGCTCAAGGTTTAAATTTATATCAAATGTTCTATCATCATTTCTAATACTAACCTCAACGTTTCCAGATTTTATAGCATTTGAATAAAAAGGTGTTGTACCTAAAAGTTTGTCGTTAACAAAAACATTGGTGTTTCCTTGAACAGAGTTAACTGCAAGTGCAGCCTCGCCAGCAATGTTATTTATCCAGACTGTTTTATAAAAAACATAACCACCTAGAATAACAACACCAACAATTGTAAGAATAAGAATAATTTTTTTATAACTCATAGAGTTATATTACAATATTTTTGAATTTAAATCACGTGGGTTGAGTTTATACAGTTTTTGTTTTTATGGCATATACATTGCAGTGATTTGAGTAACCTGACTATTCTTAATGTTTATAGAGTATAAAGCACTTTTAGTATATACATCTCTAAAATTATCTGAAGATATTAATACCTCACCAGTTTTGTTATTACCCATAATGGCAGAATTAGATAATTTAAAAAGCACAGACTGAGTATCAATATTACTTATATAAAAACCATTATTCAAACTTGGGGCACATTCCCCATTATATATGTTTTCTCTGACACACCCTGTTTCTATTATTGCAGTTGATATTGCTTCTTCACCAACTAACCAAATAGCTTCATCAAAACTTACATATAATTGACCATTTTTATTTTCTATGTCTGTTATATAACCTATAATATTTCGTGTTTCTGATGTCTTTTCAATAAACTTAAATGTTGAAAGAATTTGGTCAAATTCTGCATCACGCGAAGTTTCGAAGGGATACTTCAAGATCATATAGCGTTTGTCATTATGGATTATGAGGTGAGTCTTAGCAATTCCTACACCTGTTAACTTCAAGATTTTTGCCTCTACACCATCAATTTTTGTCGTGCCGATTTCTTCAATACTTCCTTCTGTTATGGATTTTTCTTCCAAACCCCATTTTTCTAATGAATCCGAACTATCTGAATTAAAGATGACTACTTCAATTTTCAATTCTTTCTGTGAAATGGCGTAGCCCTTGCGTGGTGTTGGATCCAATGGACTAATTAAAGAAATATAATCATCCTTGTCTTCAACCGTATAATCTGGTGGATATTGAAAACTAATATTGTTGCCACTATAAGTCTTCCACCCACTCATATCATCAACAATTGATGTTCCAGTATTATTTGCATTAGGTATGTTATCAATTTTATTATTACTGTACCTACCTAACACAAAAACCGTTGCTAAAACTAGGGATAAAACAATGCCAACTATTAATTTTTTTGTTGTAAAACGAGGGTTTTGTACATTATTTACTTGGGAAATTGGGGTTTGTATGTTTTCTGTTTGTTCCATGTTAAAATTATACATTTGACAATTACCCAACAAACCTTGACAACTACGCAGTTTTTCCATAAAATTCCTTGACGATGAAACTTAAAGCAGAAAAAAGAGAAATCTTAGGTAAAAAAGTTAAGACATTAAGAGCACAAGGATTAATCCCTGCTGTAATTTTTGGCAACAACGAAGATTCTACCCCAATAACTATTAACCAAAAAGAGTTTATAACTACCTTTAAAGAAGTTGGAGAAACAGGGCTTGTCGAAATTGAGATTGATAAAGATACTACTAGCGTACTTATTCGAAACTACACAAAACACTCTGTTACAGGAAATATTTTACATGTTGATATGTTTAAGGTTAACCTTAAAGAAAAAACAACAGCTATTGTACCTATAGTTTTTGAAGGTATTCCAGAGATGGTTAAAGCAGGAGAAGCTATCTTACTTGAGATTTTAAACGAGATTGAGGTTGAGTGTTTACCTATGGATATTCCTAAACAATTTATTGTTGATACTACTGTTCTTAAAGATTTAGACACAATTATTACTGTTTCAGATTTAAACTACGATAAAACAAAAGTTGAGATATTAGACCACGAAGAAAACGAACCAGTAGCAAAACTTGACTATGCAGTAATGGAGGAAACAGAAGAAGAACTACTTTCAGAAGCAGAAGCAATTGAAGGAATAGAAGCAACAGAAGAAAAAGATAAAGAAGAGGAAACAGCGGGAGAAGAAAAGAAAGAAGGTTCTAAAGAAAAACCATCGGATAAAAAGGAAGAAAAGAAATAATAATTTTTACTCTGGCCATTTTTCAACTATCAACATACTGTTTTTATTTCCATGTAACTCTTGCCAGATAGCTTCTGTAACAAAAGGCATAAATGGGTGAAGTAGTTTTAATGAGGTTTTAAATATTTCTTTTAACACTCTCATAGAATCTATATCGTTTTTGTTTTTAGCTATCTCTAAATATTCGTTTGCAAGTTTATCCCAAACAAAATGATAAATCTCTTCTAATGCCAATTTATATTGATACTTTTCCAATTTCTTAGTAACAAATTTTGTAAGTAGTACTGATTCCTCAACAATATTTATTTCAATTTTTTCGTATTCTTTTAAATCAATTCCATTTGGAATTTGATTAGTTTCTTCATACATATTTATAAACCTAGCAATATTCCACAATTTGTTTGAAAAATTTCTATAACTTTTAACTTTATCTATATCTAGTGGTGTAAACTTTGCTGATGTATCACCCCCAGTAATTATTCCAGCTCTCAAAGAATCTGCTCCATACTCATCAATAATCTCGATTGGGTTTATAACATTACCCTTACTTTTACTCATTTTTACACCATGTTTGTCTGTGACTGCCCCATGAAAATAAACGTTTTTAAATGGAACTTTATCTGTTAAATAAATTCCAAACATTAACATTCTTGCTATCCAAAAAAACATAATATCCCACATAGAATCTAAAAAGTTTGTGGGGTAATATTTATTATAATCTGCACTATTTGGAAACCCTGTTGTAACTTGTGGCCATTGACCACTACTAAACCAAGTATCAAAAGTATCCGTCTCTTGTAGGTAATCTTCCCCAGGAGATTCTACCTGAATTTTAAATTTTGCATTTTCTGGTGCAACTATCTTTTGTAAACCTTTTTTTATAATTTCAATATCATAGTTCTTTTTTATATCTTTGATATACCCAGAAATTGTTTTTCCATCAACAACAAAAGTTACAAAAATTTCCGGATTTTCTTTTATACTATACCAAGCTGGGATTGCAATTCCAAAAGCAATTTGCCTACTTATAGGCCAAGGTCTTTTTTCATTTAGCCATCTTAATATTTCTTTTTTCCATACTGGTTTATAAAATTTAACTTCTTCGTTTTCAACCGAATTAATTACTTTGTCAAAAAGTTTTTCGGTTTTAATAAACCAATTAGTCATTACTAATGGTTCTATTGGGTAACCATCTTTATAGTCTACTAACACTCTGTTTTCATATTTCTCATTAACTTTCTCAAGTCCATTGTTGTTTTTTAATATTTCCGCAACTTTTAACCTAGCCTGTTTTGGATATAATCCATCAATCTCTTTTTCTGTATTAATCATCTTTCCATCTAATCCAATAACAGAGATAACCTCAAAGTTGTGTTTTTTACCAATCTTAAAGTCGTTTAAATCATGCCCTGGTGTTATTTTTAACGCGCCTGTACCAAAATTTAGATCAACATATTCGTCTTTAATAATTGGGAGTTCTCTACTATTTAATGGGTTAATTGCAAATAAACCAACCAAATCTTTATATCTCTTATCATCTGGATTAACTGCAATTGCAACATCAGCATAAATAGTTTCTGGTCTAACAGTCGCAATAGAAATAGTTTTATCTGAG
This sequence comes from bacterium, assembly GCA_027624675.1. Classification (GTDB taxonomy): domain Bacteria; phylum Patescibacteriota; class WWE3; order 2-01-FULL-39-13; family JAQBTZ01; genus JAQBTZ01. The sequence continues at coordinate 4,443 of JAQBTZ010000001.1, read as the reverse complement.
TTTTTAATTTTATATTTTACAAAGTACAGAGGTGATACTGTATCTTTATACTCAGTCTCAAGATCACTAAAGGTTGTACCATAATATGTTGAGTAATTAACCATATACCCTTCTCTATAAACATACCCATCATTATTCATTTTCTCAAAAGTTTTATATACTTGTTCAACAACATTTTTATCTAGTGTAAATGTGTTTCTATTCCAATCAGCACTTAACCCTAGCCTTTTAAATTGCCCTATTGCTATTGATGAATTTTCAAGTACAAAATCTAAAATGTTTTTATATAAAGTTTCTCTGTCAAAATCAAAACGTGATTTACCTTCTTTTTTTAGTTTGTTCTCATATACGTATTGTGTTTCAAAACCAGCATGATCAATACCTGGAAAATAACATGAATCAAACCCTTGCATTCGCTTAAACCTAGCCATTATATCTTGAATAACATATGTTACATGTCCACAATGTAGCGATGCGTTAGCGTTTGGCGGTGGCATAAGTACAGAATATGGCTTTTCGTTTCCGGTTATACCTTGTGATACCCTTTGTTTGGTAGATCCTTCTGGTGAAAAAACATCAGCACTTTCCCATTTTTTATATATTTGTTTTTCAATTTTTGTATGATCGTATTTTGTGTCCATAACTTTACATTCCTAATGTTTCTTCAACAGTTAATCCTGATACTGTCTTAATTTTTTCAAGATCTACCCTGGATGGTAAATAATATGCTGCACTTGCTATATTTACTGCATTATCTAACGATAATCCCTTTGGTGGGAAGTATACACTATTTTTAAACTTGTTTAAAAACTCTTCTCTTAGCAATCCATTAGCAGAAACTCCTCCTCCAACCACTACACTTTTTGCACCGAATTGTTTATATGCTCTAAGTGTCTTTTTTAATAAAACCTCTACTACTGATCTCTGAAAATCTACCGCAATCTCTATTTTATCGTAAGTTTTAAGCATCTGGTTTACAGATGTTTTAAGTCCTGAAAATGAAAACTCATGATCTTTGCTGTGTAACATTGGACGAGCTAATATTTTTTTATTGTATTTATCTCTGTTTTCAAAAAAAACCTTATCAATTTCTGGTCCTCCAGGGTAGTTAGCATCTAACAATATCCTTGCAACCTTATCAAATGCCTCTCCTGCTGCATCATCCCTGGTTGAACCTAATAACTTAATGTTTAAACTATTATCAATTATAACTAGATCAGTGTGCCCTCCAGAAACAACAAGGCCAATTGCTGGAAGTTCTGGTTTATTTTCTGTAATAAAATTTGCAAACAAATGTGCCTGCAAATGATTAACTGGTACAAGTGGTTTATGGTAACAGTATGATAAAAACTTTGCTACCTCAACACCAACTATTAATGAACCATGTAACCCAGGACCAACCGCTACTGCAAATTTATCAACTAATTTAAAATCAAATGTCTTTTGCATATCTATAAGCATTGGAAATATACTTTCAAGGTGTGCTCTTGCGGAAATTTCAGGTACTATTCCTTTTGTTTTTTTATGAAGTTCTAACGAAGAAGCAATTTTTGCATCAAGTATTTCAGTGCCATTTTTTAACAAACATATTGCTGTTTCATCTGCTGTGGATTCTATTCCCAATATAATCATGGGGTTATTGTAACAAGAAAGTGTTTAAAAAGTTAGGTTTAATCACGTTTGATTAATGCAAAACCTGTAAGTAATAACCCAAATGATAAAATATAAACTATTATTGACGATGTTCCTGTTTCTATATCATCTCCAGTAACTACTACAGGAGGTGGTGTTGCAATTGTTGTTTTAGTTACGTTCACACTTGTTACACACTCTTTTGCACCCTCAAGGCTTGAAACTGGGGTTAATGTGACTGGGTAAGTGCCCTCGGTTAAATATGTATATGAAAAAACTGGTGAGTTTACAATTGCTGTTGTTCCATCTCCATACACAACTGCATAACCTTGCGCATTACTAATATTATTAATAGTTGCAGTAAATGTAACCTCTAAGCCTTTCACAATAGGTGATATTAATACACATGCTGGGGCTGTTTTTAAATCAACATTATCAGTGCTTGGTGTAATAGGAGGAGGTGTATTACCTGTAGAGTTACTTGATAATATCAGTGGACAATTTTCTGCAGTACCTGTTGTTCCTATATTAGAACTTGCTAATAAATTTTCAATTGTTGATTTAGCTTCTGTAAGTGTTTTTATTCCTCTTACTACATCTGCAACAGAATCTCTATATGAAAGATTACCAGCACAACCTGCAATTAAACCGCTTGTTGATTTATCAGCTCCTTTTATTATTGGTATTATAAATTCTTCTGAAATACCTGTATTTAACAGTTTGTTTCCAAATGCAGGAACAGATGTTTCAAAAAGTTTTAATGAATTTCTATATTCTTTTTGTTGCTCTTCCTCTGATAAAAACTTTAGAAAATCCCATGCGACTAAAGAGTTTGTAGAGTTTTTTGATACTGATTCCATCCAGAAATTTGCCCAGTAAGTGTCTGTTAGGTTATTACTCCCTTCTAAAGAAGGGACTTGTGGTGCGCTTGTAACTCCAATATTAATAGTTTTTTGTGTTGCTGAAATATCTCTTAATGTTTCTGTTGTACCAAATATCATTGCTACTTTACCATTTGCAAACGCCGTTGGTGTTTCTGGTAAATTTAAGCTCCAAACATTATCAGAATCAGCAAGACCTTTATAATAATTAATTACTGAAAGTGCTGCTGGATCATCTAAAAAGTTAGGTACAGTAACATCAGATTGACTAAACATATATCCTAAAATATCAGTAGCAAAGTGAACATTATCAACAACACCTATCCCTGCACCTGCCTGGGTTATTGCTCCTGTTGCATCCCTTTTTGTAAGCTTAATTGCATTAAGCCTAAATTCTTCCCAAGTTTGTGGAGGATTAACAATTCCAGCCTCTGAGAAAAAATCCTTATTATAGATTAAGACTAACTGATCATATTCAAGTGGTATACCATAAATTTGCCCACCTATTTTAGATGATTGTAAGGCAATATTATAAAACCTTTGGGTATAATCGGTTTCTTGCATTATCTCTGTAGGTATTGGTGCCATTATATTATTTAAGTAACCAAACCATGTATTATGTGCCCTAAAAATATCTGGACCACTTCCACTAGTTATTCTTGTTGCAACTTTTTCTTTGTACTCTGCAACAGTAGAAGGTTTCTGCTCTTCGTAATTAATTGTTACATTTGGATGTAGTTTTTTATATTTATTTATTAACGGTTCCATTACCTCTTTTGGTACATACAAACCCCAATAAGAAAGTGTTACAGGTTCTGAAGCAATATTTCCTGTTGGTTTTTTATCTTTATCTGGAGTTGTATTTTCTTTTTTATCACCACCTAAATATTTACCAACTACAGGCCATGATGACAAATCAGTAATAGTACAAGCACTAAATAAGGTTGTGGTAAAAATTAATAAGAAAATTTTAATAATCAGGTTTTGTTTTTTCATGAGCAGTGTTTAAATCATTCTATACAACATTTTACCTTTTGAAAAGATTTTTATTTGTTTTATGTAATAAAAGTTCAAGTTTATTATCTATTTGTTTTAAATCTTCTACCGATATACTTAGTGCTGAGGCTATTAAAAAGTCTGCTAAATGAAAATTAAGGTGTAAAATTGGTCCGTGTAAATAACTACATATAAATCCTTTTGAAACTAAACCTTCGTTTTTTGTTTCACCATTATTTCCATTTCCAACCTCTAGTGTGAGAAAAGATTCGTAATCATCTAAAAAATATGTTCTTCCTCCATGGTTTTCAAAACCAATAACACTTGTAAGTTTATATTTCTCTTCCAATAATTTTAATGTTTTGGGGTGTGCAATATTACCCACCACGTTTCCTACAAACCTTTTTTCCCTTACCCCTATACTTTTTGTGTAAAAATTAAATAGACCAAGACCGTCAATCTTTGTACCATCTGATAGTTGATAGTATTTACCAAGTAGTTGATAAGCCCCACAAATAAATAGTCCCACACCACCATTATTATAGTAATCTGTTAAAAACTTTTTTTTATTTTGAATTAAGTCTTCATAAACTAATGACTGTTCACTATCAGGCCCACCACCCATAAAAACTAAATTACAGTCTATATATTTGTTTTTATTTGTTAGTTTTGTAACATTAACTAACTCAAAATCTATACCAAACCACCCACATCTTTTCTTTATAATCTCAACATTCCCCTTATCACCATATAAATTAAGTTCATGTGGATAAAACCAAGCCATCTTTATTTTATTCATTCTTTAATTGATTTTCCAAGATTACTTTCATTAAAAATACTACGCATTGATAACATACTTGTATATGTTGGTAACACCCAAATATGTTTTTTTTCAAAACTATCTAAATAACTTTTACACTCAGTTAAATTATCT
>JAQBTZ010000074.1 GCA_027624675.1 bacterium | reverse complement strand
TGTTTATCATCATCTATACCTACCCCCTGATCTGTAACGCTAATTTTAATATATCCATCAAAAGGGCTAACTTCTACAAGTATTTCACTACCTTCAGAAAATTTTATTGCATTAGAAATAAGATTTCCAAGTACGTGTGCAATTCGCTCTTTATCAAATGGTATAGTTTCAGGCACTCTATCTGAAACATCTAATTTAAAACTATGACCAGATTCAGCTGCAAAATTAGAAAACAATGCAATCTGCCCCTCTATAACTTCAGTTATACTATTAGCCTCTTTAGTAATCTGAAATCCACCCGAACTAATCTTGTTCGAGTCTAATAAATCATTAACAATATCAAGCATCCCCTCGGAGGCTTGTTTAATTTCATCCAATAATTGATCTTTTTTTGTTTCTGAAAGCTCAGCCTTATGTCGTGCTAAAATATCTGCACTACTATGTATAATAGATAGCGGTGCTCTAAGTTCATGCACCATTAAGCCTATAAACTCTTCTTTTTTAATATCCTTATCCATTTACAATTGATAAAACCTTTTCTACAATCTCTTCTGGTACAACATTGTGTTTCATAATAAAATCTTCAGCACCATTTTCAATAGCCTCGTGTACATTATCTTGTGTACCAAAGTTAGTAAGCATTATTATAGGGATCTTATTTACGGTACTATCTGCCTTAATATCTTTTAGTATCTCTAAACCTGTTTTTTCAGGAAGCATAATATCTAATAAAACAGCGTCTGGCTTTTCTTCTTTAATTCTATCAATAACTCCTGTGCCTACCTTGTGCCAAGCAACACTGTGTCCACTTAAATCAAATTCTGTTGAGTAAAGGTTATATAAAGATTCATCATCTTCGACTAATAGTATATGCATAATATTTTTAGTATTTAGTACTTACTTTATAGTATTGATAATTACTATATATGTAAAGTGAATTAATCTGTGGATTATTTAAAGGTTTTTTTATATACTTTTACAATGAACAAAAACCTGTCTACAATAATTGTTACTATTTGTATCATCGTTTCTGCAATCTTTCTTTCACTTACATATTTTGTTTCAAAAGGAAAAATAGAAAATCCGGTTACCTCGTTTTCTGAAAAAATTAATAAATCTAAAACACCCACAGACAATTTTGCAGGCAAAGATGCAACAGACAAGTTTGCTGGTACAAAAGAAGCAACCGAAAATAAAGATTACCTATACTCATTACTAGTATTAGGTAATGACAAGCGCTACGACTCACAGCAAGGCTTTAGAACAGACACGATCATGGTAATTACTGTTAACAAAAACACTAACAAAGTTTTGTTTACCTCAATCCCCCGTGATACTTATATAAATAAAGACAGAATCAACGCCGCATATATTGTAGGAGGAATTGCAGAAATTAATAAACAGGTAACAACTATTACAGGTCTTAAGATTAATAACTATGCAATGATAGATTTTGCACACTTTGTAGACTTGATAGATGCAGTTGGTGGAGTAAAAATTACAGTTCCAGTTGGATTTACAGATGAAACATATCCTAACGATAGACAAGGTGGAGATGGTATTTACACAGTAACAATTACAGCAGGTGAACAAGTTATGGATGGTGAAACTGCGCTTATTTATTCTCGAAGTAGGAAAGGAAGCAACGGGCAAGGCTCAGACTTTAAACGAATGGAAAGACAACAACAAATCTTAAAAGTATTACCAGCCAGCTTTTTCCAAGCTCGCAACCTTGAAACTAATAATGCAAAAGCTATTTATACTAAAGCTACACAGTTAATGGAGATAGATCTAACATTTGAAGAGTTTGAGGTGTTGTTTGATATGTTAAAAGATCACAACAAATATACTTTTGAAAACTTAGTATTATCTACAAGTAACTATATGTATAATCCACCACTAGCAGATTATGGTGGAGCATACGTACTTCGTCCAAATGACGAAAGTTATCAAGAGATTAGATCAGTAATTTTAAAGCTTATTGATTAGCCCTTAACAAAAGTTAAAGCTATTCCTTTCTTACCAACTCTACCTGTTCTACCTATTCTATGGATATAGTCGTCGTAAGTTTCAGGTTCGTCGTAGTTAATAACATGGCTAACATCTTTAATGTCAATCCCTCTAGAGGCTACATCGGTCGCAACTAAGATATTAAACTTGTTAAACTTAAAGTTAGAGATAACTCTTGTCCTTTTATACTGACTCTTATCACCATGAATACTATCAACCTTAAAACCTCTTACTTCAAGTTCTTTAGAAACACTGTCAGCTCCTCTTTTCGTTCTTGAAAAGATTAAAACCTTCTTAAACTCTTCTTTTATTAACAGTTCGTGTAATTTCTCCATTTTTAGGCTCATATTAGAAACCCTAACAACATCTTGATCAACATTATGTGCAGGTGAAACCTTTTCAGCTTGAAACTTAACTGGGTTTTTTAGTAACAGCGCAGCAACTTTCTCAGCTTCTACAGACATAGTTGCAGAAAAGAATAAAGATTGCTTTTCAGATCTAAGCTTAGAAGTTAAAAACTTAACATCATCAACAAATCCCATATCAAGCATTCGATCAACCTCATCCAAAACAATATTATTAAAATCATCAAGTCTTAGCATTCTTCTTTCTTCTAAATCTTTAAGTCTACCTGGTGTTCCAATTACAAACTGAGGCTGTTTTTTAAGTAAATAAACCTGCTTGCTCATACTTTCACCACCAATAACATCAACTGATCTAACATTCATTCCAAAAGTCAATGCAACAAATTCTTCTCGAATCTGTTTAGCAAGCTCGCGAGTAGGAACAATTATTAAACATTTTTCATTTAGATTTTTAACAGCCTTATTTATTAGAGGAATTAAGAAAGCAGCAGTTTTACCACTACCAGTACTTGCCACACCTAACACGTCATGGCCATCCATAATACTTTTAACAGTTAAATCCTGAATCTTAGTTGGATATGTATAACCTTTCTGTAAAATATTTTTCTCTAATTGTGCATTTAGATCTAGATCACTAAACTTATAAGTATCAATAAAGATAGAAGGTGCTTCGTAACCCTCTACAGCCTTAGAGATATACATAGAATGATTTATTCTCTGAGCACTATATCTTCGTCCACCACCTCGGTTTCCATTACCTCCACCTCTGTTTTCGCCATTTCCTTTAAATCCAGAACTTTTATAGCCACCACCTGAACTTGCTCCTCCACGATTTTCTGATCTAGAGTTGCTTGAAAAAGAGGTTCTAGCTCCATAGCCAGTACCTCTGGGTTTACTTTTAAAAGATCTACCAGTACCACCACCATTACTATTACTTGAATAACTGCTTTTTACAGCATTAGATTTGTATTCCATATTACTTAAATTTAGCCCCTGATTATTACAGTTGGGGTTTTTCCATGGTCAAAATAGATGTTTGGAAAATTAAGTATCGGAATAAAATTATGAGTTTATTACCACACCAAGAATCTACATTGAACACTAACAGCTAGTAATGATAGCACATCTGATTTAAAATACCAGCAAATGGTAAAATCAACTAATTATTAGCCACCTCGTCATTCCCGTGTAAACGGGAATCTATATTTTTTTAAAAATAATTTGATAGATAAATTGCTACAAATAATGTAGAATAACCGTTTGTAAGTTGCAAACAAATAGATTTTTAAACTGAAAAAAGTAAATAATACTGTATACTAAATACAATATGCTAATTGTTTTTTTT
>JAQBTZ010000073.1 GCA_027624675.1 bacterium | reverse complement strand
ATAAAAACTCAGCAACTTCAACTAATTGTAAACTTGAAGTTTTCTCAAAAAAAATCGGGTTCCCAAATATCTCTTTGGTAGCTGATAATGTTTCTCTAAAGTCTATTATATCTGCGTTAGGAATCTTTGAATGAGAAACATGTTCGATAGCTGTGCTTAACAAAATAGCAGATTCTACTTGAAAATCGTATGTTGTAACTTGATATTCTGGGCTTTGCTCTGTCAAAAAAAATTTACTTCTAAGCTGTGGGTGTAGTAGGAATGGCGTACTAATCACCCTTGCTCGAAGGTGTCTAATTATCTAATTTAATTGACCTGGCTTGTCTCGCCTTAGGCGAGCTTTACAGTTGCGGCACAGCAAAGGGATTTAACCTTATTTCCTTTAAATTTAGATATTTGTAATACTATTATTTTGTTTTAACTTTTCTTTCCTTAATCTTTGTTGCTGCTTTACCTATCTTATCTCTTAAGTAATATAACTTAGCTCTTCTAACTTGACCATGTTTTGAGATTGTAATGTTTTCTATGTTTGGTGATTTAAGTGGAAAAATCCTTTCAATACCAATCTGACCTGCTCCAATTCGTCTAACTGTAAAAGTTTTAGAATGTTGCTTACCATTAATTGCAATAACTATTCCCTCATATGGCTGTACTCTAAATTTATCTCCTTCAACAATCTTATAAAATACCTTAATTGTATCTCCTACTGAAAATTCGTATGTAGGTGTAACTATAGTAGCCTCTTCTATTTCAGTTTCAGCTATAACTTCTACTACCTCTGGTTTAATAGGTTCTACAACTTCCTCCACAGGTTGAACTGTTTCGTCTTTTATTTCTTCTGGTTGTGTATTTTTAATTTTATCTGCCATAACAGGGGAAATTATAGAAAATCAAGCGCAAAAAAGCAACATAATACTAAACTTTAGTTTTTTGACCTATCTTAATTTGTAATTTTCCGTCTTTTACATTTACATCTATCTGATCATTTTCTTTAAATTCTTGTGAAATAACTCCTTCTGAAATCAAGTTCTCAACCTCTTTCTGAATAATTCTTCGGATTTGTCTTGCACCGTAGTCTTCGCTAAAACCATGTTCTGCAATATAATCAATTGCACCAGGTGTAACATGCAATTCTAAACCTTGCTGTTGCATAAGTTTTTGCGTTTTCTTTAACTCTAATCCAACTACTGCTTTTATTTCAGATTTGGATAGTGTATTAAATACTATTATCTCATCAACCCTATTTAAAAATTCTGGTCTAAATGCTTTTTCAAGTGCCTCTTTTAATTTTGTTTCAACCTCAGAGTTATCTGTAATGCTAGCTGGTAATGATCCAAAACCAATATGGCTCTGTTTCAAAAGTTCTGAACCAGCGTTAGAGGTCATTATTAATATTGTATTTTTAAAGTTAACTTTTCTACCCTTAGAATCTGTAAGATGACCATCTTCCATTATCTGTAGCAACATATTGTAAACGTCAGGGTGTGCCTTTTCTATCTCGTCTAACAAGATTATGCTAAATGGCTTTCTGCGAACTGTATCTGTAAGCTGTCCGCCTTCATCAAACCCAACATACCCTGGAGGAGAACCTATCATTTTTGATACAGTATGCTTTTCCATATATTCACTCATATCAAGTCTAACTAACAGATCATCACTACCGTATAATATCTCCGCTAATGCTTTTGTTAACTCAGTTTTACCAACTCCTGTCGGGCCTACAAATATAAAGGTACCAATTGGTCGGTTAGGATTTTTAAGACCTGCTCTAGCCCTTCTAATTGCCTTAGACAAGGCTTCAATAGCGTTTGATTGACCAACTATTCGTGTTTTTAAATTATCCTCAAGTGCAAGTAATTTTTGTCTTTCTTCTAGGTTTAACTCTTCGACAGGTATACCTGTTGAAACTGCTACAACAGATGCAATATCTTTTCGCTCTACACTAGGAATTTCTTCTAATTTAGTTTTTGCCCATAAATCTAACAACTCTATTCTAATTTTTTCAAGCTCTATTAGCTTTGTTTCAAGTGGTTGCTTAGTTGTATAATCTGATTCTAATGAAATTTTATTTTTAACCTCTTTTATTTCCTCTTCTACATTTTTTAAATTTGATGGTTCTTTAACCTGAGCAAGTCTAACCTTTGCCCCAGCCTCGTCTATTAAATCTATAGCTTTGTCGGGTAAAAATCTGTCAGAGATATATCTATCAGAAAGTTCTGCTGCTGCCTTAATCGCATCGTCTGTTATTTTTACCTTGTGATGATCTTCATATGCTTTTCTAAGACCTTTTAATATCTCAATTGTATCTAAAACCGAAGGCTCGTTTACAATTATTGGTTGAAATCTTCGCTCTAATGCACTATCTTTTTCAATATGCTTTTTATATTCATCTAAAGTAGTTGCACCAATCATCTGAAGCTCTCCTCTTGATAAAGCTGGTTTTAACATATTAGCAGCATCAACCGCCCCCTCAGCTGCTCCTGCTCCAACTATGGTATGAAGTTCGTCTATAAAAACAATTATCTGACCACTAGCATCAATAATTTCTTTGATTATCTGTTTTAATCTTTGTTCAAAAGCACCTCTATGCACAGTTCCTGCAAGTACAGCACTAATATCTAAATCAATAACTCGCTTTCCTCTTAGTGTTTCAGGAACATTGTTCGAAGCAATACGCTGAGCTAATCCTTCTGCTATTGCAGTTTTACCAACACCAGGTTCGCCTATTAATACAGGATTATTTTTTGTTCTACGGGATAAAATATGTATGACTCTTTCGATCTCTTTTTCCCTACCAATAACAGGGTCTAACTTGCCAGCTTCTGCAAGTTTAATTAAATCACGACTAAATTTATCGATCATATTTGTATTATTTTGAGTATTTTCTTGCAAACTATTAAAACAAACATCACATAGCGCAACATAAACTTGCTTACCACCCATGTTCTGAGTTGTTTGAATAACTGCTGGTCTTTTTCGACAATTTTGACAGATAACCATAATATTTTATTATACCCGAAATAAATACGAAATCAATAAAATTTTCTACTAACTCATTTTAATACTATTTCTGGATTAATAACAATTAAAATGTACAAATCATTCACATTTTTTGTTAAAATTAATATGAAAGGATAAATTATGGAAACTACAAAAATAGCTTTATTTAAAGGAACTAAAATCAGAAAGGTGATTTATAAAAATGAATGGTGGTTTTCTGTAATAGATATCGTAAAGGCACTTACTGACAGTGATTACCCAAAAACATATTGGGCAAAAATGAAAGAAAGAGACTTGGAAATATCTCAACCGTTCCCACTTTGGGAACAATTAAAACTTCCTGCCGATGATGGGAAAATGCGTGAAACCGATTGTGCGGATACAGAAGGTATATTTCGTATTATTCAATCTATCCCCTCACCCAAAGCAGAACCTTTTAAAAGATGGCTAGCAAAAGTTGGGTACGAAAGAGTTCAAGAAATTGAAAATCCAGAGCTTGCAACTAAAAGAACACGAATGTTATATAAACTAAAAGGTTATCCAGAAGATTGGATAGAAAAAAGAATGCGAGGAATAACCATTAGAGAAGAATTAACAGATGAATGGCATAAAAGAGGCGCACAAGAAAAAAAAGATTACGAAATTTTAACAGCTGAAATTTCTAAGGCTACATTTGGAATAACACCAAGTGAATATAAAAAGATTAAAAATTTAAAGCGTGAAAATTTGCGAGATCACATGGATGATTTTGAACTTATTTTTACA
>JAQBTZ010000072.1 GCA_027624675.1 bacterium | reverse complement strand
CTTTTTATAAACCCTTTTTCACACAGCACTTGCAGATCTAGCTCATCGAGGAATGTTGTTTTACCAGTATTTTTCAGGATTTTCCCATCGGAATAATCTAGCAATGCTTCATTAAAAGATTTTTCTTTTGATGCATTTTTGAGGTTGTAGATTTGAGTGCTTTGTTTTTTAGGCAAAATTACGAGTACATACGGATAATGTACTGAAACTCTGCTTGGATATTCTGCAATAGATATGGTGTCGTCAAATGCATGTAAGATCGAATTCTCGATATACATAGTATAGTTTTTGGTTGTTGGTTCTGGTGTAGGACTCTTTCGAAGTAAAAAGTATCCCACAAGAAATATACCAAGTGCGAGTACAACGCCAAGTTGTAGCAATCTTCTTTGATTTGAGCTTAATGGATTAAGTTCTATTTTTTTCATATTACTCTATATAGTTTAACGGATTTACCGCCTGCCAGTTATTACCATTTTTAGTACGCACTTCATAGTGTACATGCTCACCAGTGGCATTGCCCGTATCTCCCATAATTCCAACAGGTGTACCAGCCGTTACCTTACCAGATTGAACCAAAACTCTACTAAAATGGATGTAAAGTACTTGAATTGAGCCGTTGTCACTAGTGATTTCAACGGTATTTCCACCATATTGATCGATGTAATAGCGGACATTTCCATTAATCGTTGCAAAGGTTACTACTTCACCAGTGTCTTTATATGATTGACTATTTTGATAATAGGAATCTGATGGAACAAGATCAATACCTGTATGATTTCTCCCAAATTGCAGATAGTAGCTTGGATCTAAAAAATAAGCCGTTACTGCGACAAAATTCATCCCCGATCCTCCGAGTGGGCTTTGTTTTGGAATTTGTGTCTGGGTAAATCCAGAATCAGACTGATATTCTCCCTCTTGATCCTGAAAATGTGAAATAAATTCTGTCCAGTATCCAGAGCTGACAATCAGTGGCGACATGAAAACCGTACCAACAAGCATAATCATAAAGAAAAACAAAATAGCTAGAGATGCTAAAAATCCAAGTATGGGAACTTTAAACTGTGCCACAAGTGCGCCGGGTATGGGAAGTGGCGAAAATATATGCACCACAACAGTAATCAGAGCATCAACAGCAAATCCGAATGGGTCTTCTTTGAGCTTTTTAAAAGCATGTGCGTAATCGAGTGCTTTCATACTGTATTAATCACTGGTAAAAACAAGTGGTTTCTCAAATGGAAGTATGTCAAGTACCCCAAAATTAAATAAACTGTCTCACTAAATTATTACTAAAATACGCTTGTTTATACAAAACTGGATTTGTCTTTAATGCTGTATGTATTCTCTTATTGTTGTAATAGTAAATCTGCTGATAAATTGCTTCGATTAACTCTTCTGTAGTATTAAATGTTTTAATATCCTCAAACTCTTCCTTAAAATGGCTGTAGAATGATTCTTGATATCCATTCTCCCATGGACTTGCTTTAGCACTGTTTGAAAATATTATTTCATTTGCCTTTAGCAAATCAATGTATTGTTTACTTGTATACTCACTTCCTTGATCAGTATGTACATATATTGGTATCTCTTCTTTGCTTAATGCATCTATTAATGCTTTTGTTACTAAATCTGCATTATGATATTTTGATATTGATACTCCAATAATCTCCCTGGTGTAAATGTCTAATACAGTAGCTAGGTAGATAAAGATACCTTTATATGGTATATATGTAAAATCACAACTCCATATTATGTTAGGTGCTAGTGGACACATTGTCTTTATTAGGTTTGGAATATTTGTATCTGCTTTGTTTTGATCTTCTTTTTTATTTGGTTTCTTTTTGAGTTTTAAAGCAACAATATTGTATTTTTTCATTACTCTAAGTATTCGTTTTTTATTTACTCCCAGCTCTAAAGCTATCCTTTTGTGTCCATAATATTTGTTTGCTTTTAATACGTCTTTTATCATATCTCTTGTTTCTCTATCTTTTTCATCTTGTATCTGTTCATAACACATAAAGTTTTTTGATATATTTAAAACTTTACATAATATTTGTTTACTCGTTTTATCTACTATTTTGTATTGTTTTATTAACTCTTTTACGATCCCCTTTTTTTACTCTTCTCCATTTCTAAGGTTATTGCTCCTATTAATTCCTTTAACACTTTATTTTCCTGTCGTAGTTTTTTTACCTCCCAAAAGCTTACTCCTTCTTCACTTTCTTCTTTTATCCACCTATATATTGTTTTTGTACTTAATCCATATCTTTCTGCTACTTCTTTTACCATTAATCCTTCTACTTTTACCTTGTTCAATATCTCTTTCTTTTTTTCTTTATTTATTTTGTTTGTCATCTCTCTATTTTATCAGAGACTTTTTTTTAGTTTATAGGGTACCTGCCAACAGGACAGCAAAGCTGATGGCACTTGCATCCCTACTTCCTGTTAAACCATATTTTTCTATCTCTATGCTAGCTTTGGAAGTGCTGTTTTTAATTACGGTTCGCCCTGTGATCGAAATTGTGGCTTTGATGTTACGATGCAAAAGGTCATGGCGACCCGTTAATTCCAGATGGTCCTCCTAATGCTATCAGTCTGTTTTATGGGGAGAGAAGAATATTTACTATCCAAGTAAATCATTCACTATCTCCCCTTTAAGTCTATTTTTCATTTTTAACTGCATTTAGGTATGTAAACTGGGTAAAGTAATTTATTATAAATGTAGGCGTAGTTTTGTAAATATTTTCTCCCTTAAAAAAATCAACAAGCAATTCGTAAATCCTTGTTACCTCTTTTAATCTTTTTTTGTTTTTTACATCTGATTTGGTTAGGTTTAATAATTCTAAAGCTCTAAAAAGTGCTAACTCAGAATACTCATCATTTCCTTTTGTTTTCCAGTTAACTGCTCTTATTGCTTCACTACCTATGTTAGCCATTTGTGTAACCAATGTTAATTTAAACCAGTCTTGTTCTTTTAAATTCTTATGATATTTCATTTTTCAGTAATTAATTTACTAACAATTGTAATTATTTGTTTTTGAATATTAACGTCACCTACCCCTCTACTATAGTTGTTTTGAGAGGGACGCAGATTAATCATAGAATCAAATTCAATAAAATTGTCAGTATTAAAAAACTCTGGGTATAAGTTTATTCCCCATAAAGAAAATTGAGTAGAACCATTAGCAAGTAATTCCTTTTCCTCATCAGCATGCATTTCTGCATCAATTACCATAACTTGTTTGTCTATATCAACAACAGCCTTTACTAAGTTACCAAAGTTGTTTTTAGAAATATTTTTCAACTCAGTTAAAGATATTGGTTTAATTATTAATTTCATTACTTAACTTTAACATATAATATTTCTATTTCCTTTAAATTATTTCTATTGGTAATATTATTAAGTGAAACAAATAATAAATCTAAAAATAGTTTTTGTAACAATTTTAATTACACGTTTATTTTTATTTATAGTTTGGGATAGCGCTTGGTTTATACCTCAAAAAACAGATTTTTGGAAACATCTTTATACCGGTTTAATTATTATTCTAATCTCACTTTTTCTTAAGTTTAAGTTCAAAAAAATATTATTTTCAGTAGGTATAGCACTTATAATTGATGAGTTTATTTATATTTTCCATTTTTTAGGATTAGTTGATAAGTCTGATTATTGGTCGTTAAAAACGATATCATTTATAGGGGTTGGATTTGTATTAATAGTGATTTTGTCAAGATTTGATAAACATAATTTTATTCATCTTAAATAAATCCCCCAAAATATTTTTTTACTTTTAAAGCAAT
>JAQBTZ010000071.1 GCA_027624675.1 bacterium | reverse complement strand
AATCTACAGGTCTTTCCTCTTCTCTTGATAAATTTATAAAATGTTCAAAAGTAGTTTTTAACACATCATTTCGCCCAAAACACTGAACCAACAAACAAGTTCGTAGGTTAAAATCGTAATTTAGCCAATCAACTCCTTTATGCGGGCTAGCTATCGTAATCAACTTTCGTACGTGGTGGTTTTCACTGTTGTTGTTTAGATAGTTTCTTGCAACTATCCCTCCGAGCGAATATGCAACTATATCTACCTTTCCATCTCCTCCATAAAACTTATGCTCGTCTGCTAAAAATGGGACTAATTGATTCATCCCTGCACTTATGTTTTCTATCCTACCTTGGTAGTCATATTTACCTTGTGCATCAATTCCATAGCTATAACTTACTAACCATTCTTCTGGGTACTCTGGATCGTCTTGTCGGTATAGCTCTAGTAGCCTTTTTTTGTACTCTTTCTTTTCTCCTGTATCCCAATCCGATGGGTTATTTCCAAATCCATGTATTAATATTACTGGTCTGTGTTTGGGGGTGTTTTCACAGTATAATCCTGTAGGGCAGTATTTTAGGTCTTCTACTTTTATCCCTATAAATCTATATGTGTTATATTCTTCTGGTATTTTTGTTGTGTGACTGTATAGTATGTATTCTTGCTTTTCGTTTTTTGTTATCTGGGGTGTTCCCATTAGGTTGTAACCTATACTTAGTTTTGTATAAAACCCTTTGTCATCAAATATGTGTATCTGTTTTCCACTTGCTATGTATACCTTTCCGTTGTGCAATATTATGTTTTTGTTTGTTGTACTAGCAGGTTGAAACGCATAGGTGTATTTTATATAATCTTCTGTTTTATCTAGGTCTACTGCGTATAGTCTTTTGTATTCTTTGTCTGTTTCTATTGTTGGGGTGTTTTTGTTTTGGTCTGTGTTTTTATCGTTTATTAGTATGTATGCTATGTTGTTTATCTTATCTATTATTAGTGTTTCGTATGCTAGTGCGTTTGTACCATACGCTTTTATCTCTTTTTTATTAACTGTATCTCCGTTTCCTGCATCTAATTTAATTAAGTACAATGTGTTTGGTTCTGTTGGTCCGTATCCTCCTCCTGATAGATAGTAGATGTTTCCATTTTTGTCTGTTTCTTCTGCTAGGTTTGTGTTTGACCTTTCGTTTTCTGCTGTTTTTATACTTTGCCAGTTTTTGTAATAGCTTGGTCCATCTTGTTCTAGTCCTTCTATCTTGTAACTGTTTACTGTTGGGGCACTTGTTTTTCCTACTAATGCTCCTGACTCTAGTACAAAATATTTAAAGTCTAGTGCCATAAATGGGGTTACTGTTTTGCAGTTGATTTTTGTTAGTGGTGTTTTAGTTAATATGCATATCTGTCCGTTTCCCCATGTGATTATCTTTTCTCCTAACACTATTGGTGGTCTGGTGTACCAGGAATCTGGCGCAAAGTATGGTATTTCTAGATGGTCTATTTGTTCTCCTGTAACCTTATTTATCTTGTATATATCACTTGGTGTTCCTACTATGTATATCTCTTCTCCTTCTATTATTAACGGTGAGCTAAATCCTTGGTTTTTCCCTATATCTGGGATTTTATATGTCCACAGTTTATTCATCTGGTGATCAAACTTGTCTATTGTGTTTATGTTTGGTATGTATATACCTGTTTCATCTGCTGTAAAGTTCTTTATTTCTTGGGGGGTAAATAAACTTAGCCTGTCTGCTGTTACTAATTTACTTGTGTTTACGTTTACTGTAAATAGTTCTTCTGTTGTTGCATAAATTGAGTTTGTTGAAAATAAAAGAAAAGTTAAAATTGTACTTATTATTACAATTTGATGTTTCACTTTTTTAGTTTACTTTATTGAAAGGGTTTTTACAAAGAAAATTTGGTGGCTTTTTTAATAAGTCTCTAAAAGAGTCAAAATATTTTTAGAAAGAGCCGTAAACTCACTTTTCGATTGTGCTAAATTATCTGAACTACCAATTTTTTCAAATTGTACACTCGTATTAATATCAGCACCACCCCTTACAACACCCTGTAAAACTGTATATATGGTCTGTTGATTAACTGAAAAAAGATTCTCCTCAAAACTTAATCCTAAAGAAATACGCGAAAGATTACACTGAGGATCTAAATCAACTAGTACCGTTTTATACCCCATTTCTGCAAACTTGACTGCTGTATTATAGGCTAAGGTAGTTTTTCCCACACCACCTTTATTATTAAAAAAAACTAACTTTTTTGTACGAGTGAATTTCATATTTACATATTACCAAAAATTAAAATAAAATGATTAAAGTTGTATTAGATATAATTAATTTTCCTCGAGCGCAGACTGGTTAGATACTAATTCGATTCCTTGAATGAAATAATTAGGACTTTATATTTTGGAAACTTTCAGGTTTAAGATTGTCTTTCTTAAATCAAAAGTTTGATACCGTAATCCTGATAATCTGACATTTCAGAATCTTTTGACATTAAATAATAATCATTTTTAATACTTTGCCAAATTAACATTCTATCAAAAGGGTCTTTATTTTTAAGTTTTGGTAACATATAAAAATTTAAAGCTTCATCAACAGACAGATTCAGTATCTCAAACCCAGATTGTTCTACTGCCTTAGCAATTTCTTCAATTTTAATGCCTTGTATCTTTAATTTACCAACAG
The DNA here is from genome assembly GCA_027624675.1 of bacterium. Taxonomy (GTDB): domain Bacteria; phylum Patescibacteriota; class WWE3; order 2-01-FULL-39-13; family JAQBTZ01; genus JAQBTZ01. Next base: position 1,150 of record JAQBTZ010000071.1, on the reverse strand, counting down.
AGTATTTTAAAGAGATCTCCCATAAAGATATTACACTTACATAAATATTATTATCTTGATCTAAAAGAATTTTTTGGTTTTTCTTTCCTAATTTATTAGGTGAAAACAAAGTCCAAATCAAGATATGAGTATCAACAAGAATATTCATAAATTAAATAATTCAGAATCTGTAATCTTGAAATTATCTGAGATAGAAATCTTTGTATTATGAGCTAAAACACCAAGCTTTCTTTTTTTACCAAGATAATCTTTAAAAGGAACAACAACAGCAAACTTTTTTTTACTTTTTCCATAAGAAACAGCATATTGATTCCCTTTTTTTAAACCATAAACAACTTTAGAGAAATCTTTTTTAAAATCACCAACTGTCATTGTTTTCATAAATTAATTTTAACAAAGCTACACAACTTGTCAAGTTGACAAGGTTTTAAAAAAATTGCGATGGGTGTAAATATTACAATAGTTAAAACTGTAATTACCACCTAAGTAACTAAAAGTTTTTTGTTACTGCAAATTTACTTTATAAACCGTTGAAATTTTATTATGTCACTGTACCCTTCATCTGGAACTAAAAATTCGTGAAAAAACTATTGTAAAATGCGGCTCAACTAACAAAAAGTATTTGGGATCATTTGCTTTTCTATAATCCTGTATAAAGTCAAAATCACTTTTTGATATTTTTGGATATGCGAGAACTAGATATGACATAGTTTTATATATTCTTTTTTACAACCAATTCTTTATAACCACTTTCTTCGTCAAATTCTCTTGAAAACTTTAAATCTTCTATTTCACCAATTGCAACTTCAGCAGTCACACCTACAATAGAACCATTCTTTAGATGCCCTCCAAAAGTCTTTCCTTCCTCATCAGAAAAACAAATATGAATATGGCTATTTCCAGTTTCTACAGTACCAACAAGAGAGATAATTTCAAAGCTCCCCTCCCAAGTTTTTATAATTTTTGCATCAGCCATTCGCACAATTGCTTTCGTAAGATTACCTACACAAGTCAAAATTATACCTGCCCTAATGTTATGTTCCTCAACATATTTATCAATTTCTTCTCTAAAATTTTGTCCAGGATGTAATCGAAAAACGTGTGTTTTCATATAATTATTTTAAACAAGTTTTAACAACCATTAATTTGA
>JAQBTZ010000070.1 GCA_027624675.1 bacterium | reverse complement strand
GAAGAAGGACATACGACTTCTCTTAATCAATTAAGAGGTTCTCACTCATTAGCTCAATTATCAGATGCAGTAATTGGTTTTGAAAGAAATCAACAAAGCGAAACTGAAAGCAACATTATGAATGTTCGAGTTTTAAAAAATAGATTTTCTGGTGAAACAGGAATTGCAACAACTTTAATTTACAACAAACAATCAGGGCGACTAACAGAAGGACAATTTGAATGAACAATAAAATATGTGAAAAATTTATTCTTACTTATTTAGTAGAGAAAGAAGATTATCTTAAATTGTCTCCTCTACAGCAACAAGTGGTTTATGAAACTTGCAAAACAATTATGACAGCAATTTAAAACTCAATTAAATTTGATAATGTTTTTCCAGTTATATTGTGTGGTGATATTGAAGCTAAAAAAATAATTAATAATGCGATTGAAAATATTTCTACATTTCTTCCTTCAACTGAAAAAATAACAATAGCGGTAATACATTAATGACTGAATACGAGTATATCGAATGGGCAATTATTGGCACAGTAGGTTTATATATTTTATGGAAAAACTTATAATTATGAAAAATTTTATTATAGAAGATTATAAACACCAAGTTCGCAAAGAAATAAAATTTAAAAAAAGACTTAAAATTTCTATTTGTATTACTTTTATAATACTTAATTTATTTGCATTAACATATTTATTAAGCAAAGAAGTATCTTTTGTTGAAACTTTTTTTTCATAAAAACTAGCCACGAAACATACACGTTTAAACTTCCAAGAAATAAATCTTGTTCTGAAGCAATAGAAGAACTCACTCAAAATAAAATAACCTACAACAATGAAATAATTTTAATAACAGGTTGTCACAATAAAATAATATGAAACTAATAGTAGATGTAGAAACAAATGGCTTTATGAAAGAGCTAAATAAAATTCATTCTATAGTTTGCAAGGATATAAATACTGAAAAAGTATATTCTTATAATCCTAAAAACTTAAATGAAGGTTTAGAGTTATTAAAGAAAGCAGATACTTTAATTGGCCATAATGTTTTAAAATTTGATTTACCTGCTTTAGAAAAAGTTTATGGATTTCAATTTAAAGGAAAGATTGTTGATACCTTACTTTTAGCCAGATTAATTTGGGCAAACAGAATTGAAGAAGATTGCAAAATAGACAATGTTCCGCCTAAACTAATGGGAAAACACTCGCTTGAAAGCTATGGTTTTAGACTTGGTTTATTAAAAGGTACTTTTAAAGACAAAGAACAATTTGAAGAATGGTCTGAAGAAATGCAGACGTATTGTGAGAGAGATGTGGAGATAACTCACAAACTTTATAAATCTATTGAGAACGTAAATTATTCTAAAGATGCAATAGAGTTAGAACACAATTTTGCTTATTGGATAAAAAAACAAGAAGAATATGGAGTTTTGTTTGATGTGACTTCTTCTGAGAAGCTATATCAGTCCTTGCTAAAAAGAAGATTGGAGCTAGAAAAAAATCTAGCTTCGGTCTTCCCAAACTGGGAAAAATTAGACAGCATATTTAGACCTAAAAGAGATAATGCAAAGTTAGGTTATAAAAAAAATGTTGCAGTAAAAAGATATGTTACAGAAGTATTCAATCCAAATTCAAGAGACCATATATCAAATAGACTTCAAGTTTTATTTGGTTGGAAACCTACACAATTTACAGGAACAGGAAAGCCAGAGATAAACGAAAAAATTTTATCACAGCTTAAATATCCTGTTGCTAAAATATTAGCAGAACATTTTTTAGTTCAAAAAAGAATTTCACAATTAGCTGAAGGTGAACAGTCATTATTAAAATTAACTTATAAAGGAAAGATTTATGGAAAAGTTATCGAAAACGGAGCAGTTACAGGAAGATGTACGCATCATTCGCCTAACCTTGCACAAGTACCGAGCAAAGACAGTTTATATGGTAGCGAGTTTCGTCAGCTTTTTATTGCTCCTGCCAATATGGTTATGTGTGGTATTGATTTCGCTGGTTTGGAGCTTCGTGTTTTATCTCATTATCTTTATAATTTTGACAGTGGACAATTTCAGAAAAAATTACTTGAAGCAGATATACATACCATCAATCAACAAGCTCTCGGACTATCCTCTCGTGCTAAAGCTAAAACTTTTATATATGCTTACATTTATGGTGCAGGAACAAAGAGACTTGGTGAGATATTGTCTGTCACTATTGAAGAAGCCGAAAGAATAAAAAATAAGTTTGAAGAAGTATTACCAGCTTTAAAACTTCTTAATCAATCAGCAAGAAATAAATTTAGAAGTGTTGGTCATTTAAAAGGTTTAGATGGAAGAAGATTAATTTGTAGAGCTGAATATTCTACATTGAATACTTTAATACAATCCGCAGGTGCTTTACTTGTAAAACAAGGAACAATTATTTTAAATAATAATTTAGTAAGTAATGGTTTTGTCTGGGGTGAGGACTATGCAATGGTTTTGCATATTCACGACGAAATGCAATTTTACGTTTCTAAAGATAAACTAGAACAATTCAAATCTATTGCATCTTTAACTTTTGATTTAACACAAAAACATTTTAATTTTAGATGTCCTCTGACTGGTGAAATTAAAGTAGGCAGTAATTGGTCTGAAACACACTAACAAGTTCGACTTGGACTTGGCATTTGGTCAAAAATATGAAAACGAATTTCAAAAAATAGTAGAAGGACAAGTAGAAATAAAAGCAGATAGACTTTGGAAAAAAACTTCTAATCTATTTATTGAAAAAGAAAGCAGGGGAAAATCTTCTGGCATTGAAGTTAGTAGTGCAAAATATTGGGTATTTTTTTTAGAAGTAGAAAAAAGAAAAAACCAAATATTTATTGGTATTCCATTAAAATTATTAAAACAATTTGTAGTTGGTTACCCACTTAAAAGAGGTGGAGATAATTACACTTCGATTGGTTACATAATTCCTGCCAAAGACCTCATCGATTTCTACATTCAAATCAAACAATTCGGAGAAAAATAATGAAAAATATAAATGAGTTTTTTAAAAATAAAAATAAAACAATGCTAGTAGATGGAGATTTACTTGCTTATAAATTAACATCATCTCAAGAAAAACCCACTGACTGGGGAAATGATGTTTGGACATTACATTGTGATTTTAAAGTTGTAAAACAATTATGGGAACAAACACTTCAATTCTATTTAGAACTTACAAAATCTAAAGATATTTTAATTTGTTTTTCCGATAAAAATAATTTTAGAAAACAATTAGATACTTCTTATAAGTCATACAGAAAAGCTATTAGAAAACCTGTTTGTTACTCTGAACTAAAACAATGGATTAGTGAAAATTACAAAACTCAAAGTTATTTTAATTTAGAAGGTGATGACGTTTTAGGTTTGTTAGCTACAGGGGAATATAAAGATAATTGTGTCATAGTTTCTGGTGATAAAGACATGAGAACTATTTTTGGTTGGCATTGTTTTATTATTGATGACAGCATTGAATATGTTTCTAATCTTAAAGCAGATTATAATTTCTGTACTCAAGTTTTAACAGGAGACCAGTCTGATGGTTATAAAGGGTGTGTTGGAGTTGGCCACGTAAAAGCATCAAGAGTTCTATTAGACAAAAAAAATATTGATGAATTATGGGAAGCTGTAATTCAAGAATTTTTAAGAAATAAATATGTGCCAGAAGATGCGTACCACCAAGCAAGATTAGCAAGAATATTAAGAACTGGTGAATACAATTATAAAAACAATCAACCAAAACTATTTGATTATAAATATGAAGACTACACAAATTCTGAAAAAAGCCGAAAAGCTAGTTAATGGGAGTAGAGAAAAAACTCACGGA
>JAQBTZ010000069.1 GCA_027624675.1 bacterium | reverse complement strand
AAGTAATTAGTATCATGATTTTAATTTCAATTTTATTAATAGGCAATAGCCTAGCTAACAATCATTATCGTTGGTTTATCAATTACGGTGCCAATTTATTATTCACAACAAAATAAAAAAAAACAAAAAGAAGAATTTAAAAAAATTAAAGCTTATGGTGAAAATATAAATAAAAAGACTAGAAATAAATATAAATAAATGAAAAAAGCATTCCTAATCTTGGTTCTGGGTTTGTTGTTTGCAAATCCTTCAAAGGAGATTCTTTACCTTTTAATAGTTTTTGTTTAAAAATGATTTAAAAATCCTATTTTTATTAATATTCTTTGACTCATGAAGTAAATTATGGTGTTATTATTGAATGAAAAAAATAATAATTCTATTATCAATTTTTTTTCTTTCAGGTTGTGCTACAATTGTAAATGATGCCAATGTACCTGTGACTTTATCTTTTGCTGATGGTAGTGAAGGAACTTGTAAATTATCTAATAAAAGAGGATCCTGGAGTGCAAATCTCCCTGAAACTGTAATGATTAGAAGATCCGATGACGCTCTAAGATACGACTGTAAAACTAATGCTGGAAAAACTGGATTTGGAAGCATACCCAGTGAAATGGAAGGTGGAAAATTAGCGGCTAGTGTATTTTTCTGGGACTTAGGAATTACAGACTCAATAACTGATAAACACAGAACTTATACAGCAAGTTTCGTAATACCTGTAAAATAGTTTTTAAATAAATAATAAAAGTTTACCAACAAAATCAATTTTTATATAGTTAAGAAAGCGATATTGTTGAAACTATAATTTAAGCAAATATAAGATGGTTTTAGCAGTTAGACTCATAGTTTGAAATTTGCTAATCTTGGATCGTGAAACGAAATGGCATCACCCTAATTGAACTCTTAGTCTTTGTAGTTCTTATAAAATTAAGCTGTATAGATATTCACCAAAACAATAATAAATTAATCCAGCCGTAATAATATAAGGACCAAAAGGAATTTTTGTTTTAAGATTTATTTTTTTGCTAATTAAAGAGGGTAAAACAATAATTAATCCCAAAAATGAAGAGATAAATAAAACTAACGGGATAGACTGCCAACCAAACAATAAACCAAGACCCGCCATCAGTTTAGCATCTCCCAATCCCATGCCTTCTATCTTTTTAATTACTAAATAGAGATAAATAATTGACCAGATTGAAAAATAGCCAACTATGCCTCCTATTATTGAGATTTCTAAATTTTGGGTAAAATTTAAACCAAGATCTAAAAAAAAGTTTTTAATAAAAGCAAAAAATATTAAACCAAAGCTTAAAACATCTGGAATAATATAATGTTTAAGGTCGATAAAGAAGATTATTAAATAGACTAAAAATAAAACAGCTAAGACTATTTTTGCTAATACACTATAATTAGTTAAATAAATAAACAAGAAAGCAAGTCCTGAAATGAATTCTACCAAAAAATATTGTGCAGGTATTTTTTTTTTACATTTTCTACACTTGCCGCTAAGGTTTAGATAAGAGGCTAAAGGAATATTATCATACCAACCAATTATTTTTTTACAGTTGGGACAAAAAGATCTATTCCAAATAAAAGGTTTAGATCTAGGCAATCTATAAATACACACATTAGCGAAACTTCCAAAAATTAAACCAAAGAAAAAAGCAAAAGGTAAAGAGATGATTTCAGGCAAAACGCTATAGTTTAATTGATGAAATTATTTGAATAATTCCATAATAACAATATTCAATGAGCATTACACCATCTTGTATTAAAACTTCTAAGTTAGGGGTAAAAATCTGTATTTCCATAAATTAAAAAAGTGATTTAAAATCTTGTATAAGTTTTTTAAAAGACTCTGGTCTCCAAATAAAATAAAAAATTGTAGGCACTATGACTGGAACTATTCCAAACCAAATCCATTCTTCCCAATTAAATCCATTATAATTTCCGGGTTTTTTTAAACCATTATACCAAGTCAAGTAACCAATAGCTGATAACCAAATAAAAGTAATAGTTAGTATTATTTTTCTTAAATTATTCATAAACTAATTATATATTTGATATCGAGAGATTGACAACACTAACTGCTTGACAAGTAACAGGTAGTTATAAATGATTATAGATCATATCTTATAAAGATCTAATCTAAGTAGTAATTTATTAGATTTTTTTCGCTTAATATTGGTTTAATTATATCTTTGCAGATAGTAAGATATCATTTTTATGATTAACAAAGTTTCAGAATTAGCTAAAACAAATAAAAAAATATCAGATTTTCATCTAAGAGGAGGTTCGGATATTTCTTACCGAGAAATGGGCGATATTGTTATTTCGCCAAACTGCAAGATTACAGATAAAGATCTAAATGAATTATTAAAAAATAATTGCTCAGCAGAAGAGATTATAAAATTTGAATTAAAAAATGAGCTGGATACGGCAATAATGTTAGGAGATTTAAGATTTAGAGCTAATTTTTACAAAACTTTAAATGGTCTAGCTGCTGTTTTAAGGAGAGTTGAAACTAAAATTCCGTTAATGGAAGAATTAAATCTGCCTCAAGTACTTTACAGTTTATTAGACGCCCATAAAGGTTTGGTGCTTGTCACAGGGCCTACCGGATCAGGAAAGTCCACAACCCTTGCTGCTATTATTAATCAAATTAACGAGTCTAGAGCCGCTAATATTATTACCATTGAAGATCCTGTTGAGTTTATTCACCGAGATAAAAAAAGTATTGTTTCTCAAAGAGAGGTTGGAAAGCAAACAGAAAGTTTTTCTAATGCTTTAAAAGGAGCTTTAAGAGAAGACCCTGATGTTATTTTGGTTGGTGAATTAAGAGATTTAGAAACGATTGCTATGGCACTGACTGCAGCCGAGACAGGACATTTAGTTTTTGGAACTTTACATACCAGTGGAGCGCCAAATACCGTAAACCGAATTATCGACGTTTTTCCACCAGCACAACAAGGACAAATCAGAGCTCAATTAGCCGAGTCATTACATATGGTAGTGACTCAAAGATTATTTAAGAAAAAAGATGGATCAGGTAGAGTAGGAGCTTTTGAAGTGATGGTGTGTAATCCACCTATTAAAAATTTAATTCGTGAATCAAAAATTCATCAAATTCCAAGTGTCATGCAAACAGGACAACGTGAAGGTATGATCACGATGGAAAAATCAATTGATGATTTAATTGGCAGAGGAGTTATTTCAAATGCAGAAAAACATAGTTAAAGGTTTTACCTTAATAGAACTTCTTGTTGTTTTGGCTATAATAGCTATCCTAACCATCATAGGTATTTTTTCTTATAATAAATTTATTAAATCAGCAAATTGTGGTGGGTATAAAGAGCAACATAGAAAAGTTGTAAGTCTTGCAAAAGAAACTTATGGTTTTTGTAGCTTAAATGGAGAAACCTACATGAACTTACTTCCCGGGCTAACCTGCAACAACAATCCTAGATCTGGAATAACGAAAATAAGTGGAGATGGTTACACGACAAAATGCATAAGGAAATGGGATTGTAAATCAGACTGGGTAGGGAGAAGGCAGACTGCTGGACTTTCAAGTGGTTATTTTGTTGAGCACGCAAGGGCGGAATTTAATACACCAAATCACACAGGAGGATTTATAAGAAATGATCAGTGGCAAAATTTTGAACAAGCAGGCTATCCAGAACGACCAGGCATAACAAATATTAGAGAGAAGGGAGACCAAATGAGAATCGCAACTTTTTTAGGTTCTGATTGCCGAGGAGGAAATTTTTCAAATTCTGGAGGAGCTTATCTTATTAATGATATCACTTGGCCATAAATGTAAAAAAGGTTTTACTTTAATAGAACTTCTTGTCGTCGTAGCCATTATAGGAATTCTTACCAGTATAGGAGTA
>JAQBTZ010000068.1 GCA_027624675.1 bacterium | reverse complement strand
TTATTCTTAAATTTAACTCAATTCTTAGTGCAATCAAAATAGTTCTGAACTCACTATAATTAAGTTGTTTTTTATTAAATTGTAGTTAAAATAATCAAAGAAATTAATCCAGGTGTTATTTTAACTATAGAAACAAATGATACAAGAACTAAAAGATAATTACGGTCACTTATTTGAGGATGCATTATTAAATGAGATAAACCAAGTAGGGGCCTTTAAAGAAGTTCCTGAAGGTTTTAAAATGATAGAGATTGGTGATTATATAAGGGCAATACCATTATTAGTTTCTGGAGCTATAAAAATTTTGCGCCAAGATAATAATGGAGATGAACTACTTCTCTATTTTTTAGAAAAAGGGGATACTTGCGCAATTACATTATCTTGTTGTTTAGGTCAAACTAAAAGTGAGATTAGAGCTATTGCAGAAACCAAAGCAAAGCTCATTATGATTCCCATTCAAAAAATGGAGGATTGGTCTGGAAGATATAAAAGTTGGAGGAGTTTTGTTTTTGAAAGTTATCATAACAGATTAAACGAAATGCTAGAAACTATTGACAGTATTGCGTTCTTAAAAATGGATGAACGTCTTATAAAGTATCTTAAAGAGAAGGCAAGAATTTCACAAGACAAGACAATACATAATACACATCAAGAAATTGCTTATGAGTTACACACTTCAAGGGTTGTGATTTCTCGCTTACTTAAAAAGCTAGAAAATCTAGGAAAAGTAAAACTTCATAGAAATCTTATAGTAATCAAAGATATTTAGAAATTATCTGTAACCTATGTTACTGTGGAGTGAATATTACTTCTATACATTTGCTTAAATTAAACAAAATGATCATTTATGGAAGTTATTGAAGTTTTTGGATATGCCTCTGCCCTAGCCATAGGTATCTCTCTTGGACTAATTGGTGGTGGTGGTTCAATATTAGCAGTACCTGTTTTAGCGTATTTGTTTTCTGTAAATGAAAAAGTTGCAACGGCTTATTCTTTATTCATAGTAGGTACTAGCGCTTTATTTGGTGGTTTGAAGCAACACTTTAAAGGATTGGTAGATTGGAGAACCGCAATAGTATTTGGTATTCCTGCAATTATTGGTGTTACTATAATAAGATATTATGTCGTACCAGCACTGCCTGATATTTTTTTCACTGTAAGTGACTTCAATTTTACAAGACGGATGGCTATGTTTGGTTTATTTGCTACACTAATGATACCTGCTGCATTTTCTATGCTAGAAGAACGAAAAGAAAAAACAGGAGATATTCAATATAATTATCCTTTAATCTTAGCAGAAGGTCTAATAGTTGGTGCCATAACTGGTATGATTGGTGCAGGTGGTGGTTTTTTAATCATTCCTGCTTTGGTTATTCTAGCAAATGTAGAAATGAAAGTAGCAGTTGCTACATCATTAATAATTATTGCCTTAAAATCATTGTTAGGTTTCTTTTTAGGAGACGCCTTAACTATGGAGATTGATTGGCCATTTCTTACCATATTTACCTCATTGTCATTGGTTGGTATATTTATAGGTAGCTATTTAGGAAACTTTGTAAATGGCAATAAACTAAAGAAAGGTTTTGGTTATTTTATTTTTGTAATGGCCATTTTTATATTTTATATGGAATTTTTTATACAACAATAAATGTAACTAATGTTACTGTACAGATTATAAATAAATTATAATTTTGAATATCATTTTAAATTAACAATTATGAAAATAGAACAAATATATACAGGATGTTTATCTCAAGGAGCTTACTATGTAGAAAGTAATGGTGAAGTTGCTATTATAGATCCTTTACGTGAAGTAAAATCATATATAAATAAAGCTAAGTTAGACGATGCAAAAATCAAATATATTTTTGAAACGCATTTTCATGCAGATTTTGTTAGTGGTCACGTAACTTTAGCTAAACAGACTGGCGCTTCCATTATTTTTGGGCCAAATGCTGAAACAAGTTTTGATGCTATTATAGCAAGAGATGAACAAGTTTTTAAATTAGGAAATATTACTATTACAGTTTTACATACACCAGGACATACCATGGAAAGTTCTGTTTTTCTTTTGAAAGATGAAAACGGAAAAGATCATGCTATTTTTAGTGGAGACACATTGTTTTTAGGAGATGTAGGTCGTCCTGATTTAGCCCAAAAAATGGGAAAAATAACTGAAACGGATTTAGCAGGTTTTTTATACAATAGTTTACGTACTAAAGTAATGCCTTTAGCAGATGATGTTATTGTATATCCAGCGCATGGTGCTGGTTCTTCCTGTGGAAAAAATTTAAGTAAAGAAACGGTAGATACTTTAGGAAATCAAAAAACTACAAATTATGCGCTACGTGCAGATATGACAAAAGAAGAGTTTATTAAAGAAGTAACAGATGGTTTATTACAACCACCTCAATACTTCCCATTAAACGTAAAAATGAACAAAGAAGGTTATGATGATTTTCAAGATGTTCTAAAGCGAAGCGCACAGGCTTTATCACCAGAAACTTTTGAAGCTGCCGCTAATGAAACAGAAGCAGTTGTTTTAGATGTTCGTCATCAAAATGAATTTGCAAAAGGGCACATACCACGTTCAATATTTATTGGATTAGATGGTAGTTTCGCTCCATATGTAGGTGCTTTAATTGCAGACGTTAAACAATCTATTTTATTGGTAACTCCAGAAGGTCGTGAAGAAGAAACTATTACACGTTTATCAAGAGTTGGTTTTGATCAAACTTTAGGCTATTTAAAAGGTGGTTTTGAAGCTTGGAAAAAGGCAGCTAAAGAGTATGACACAGTTAGCTCAATTCCTGCTATGGCATTTAAAGAAGTAAAAGAAAGTAGAGATGTACGAGTTTTTGATGTTAGGGAGGAAGGTGAATATTTATCAGAACATGTTTTAGATGCAAATAATACTCCTCTAGCTTATTTAAATAATCATTTAGCAGAATTTCCAGATACAGAAACCTTTTACGTTCACTGTACAGGAGGTTATAGAAGTATGATTGCAGCTTCCATTTTAAAAAGCAGAGGAATTCATAATCTAATTGATGTTAAAGGGGGTTTTAAAGCAATAAAAGAAGCTAACATTAGCGTATCAAACTATGTTTGTCCATCAACTTTATAATAAAATTAAATGAACTGGATTTTTGAACCTTGGCCTTGGTATGTAGCAGGTCCTATGATTGCATTTATTATGTTTTTACTGCTAATGGTAGGTAAAAGCTTTGGTATGTCTGCAAACTTAAGAACAATATGTGCTGTTTGTGGTGCAGGAAACAAAGCAAACTTTTTCAAATTTGACTGGAAGTCTCAAAAATGGAATTTAGTTGTAGTTATTGGAGCTGTAATTGGTGGTTATATTGGTTCACATTATTTAACTACAGACATGGCAGTCGCCATTAATCCTGCTACTATTGCTGATTTAAATGTCCTTGGATTTGAGAGCGCTGGTAAATCCTATTTACCAGATGAACTTTTTGACACCAATTCCTTATTTAATGTTAAAAGCATTCTTATTCTATCTATAGGCGGGTTACTAGTTGGTTTTGGTGCAAGATATGCCGGAGGATGCACTTCTGGTCACGCAATATCTGGATTAAGCGACTTACAACTACCATCCTTTATTGCGGTAATAGGTTTCTTTATTGGAGGCCTTACAATGATTCATTTTTTATTCCCTTTAATATTTTAACCAATGAGAACACTTATATATCTATTTATCGGAATCCTTTTCGGAATTACCATGTTTAAATCTGAAGCTGCTTCATGGTTTCGCATCTATGAAATGTTCAAATTTGAATCTTTTCATATGTACGGCATAATTGGTTCAGCCTTAGCTATTGGTATTATTGTGGTGCAGTTTATAAAACGATTTAAGATAAAATCTTTTTATGGCGAAAAAATAAACTTTAACCCAAAAGAAAAAAGTTTTA
>JAQBTZ010000067.1 GCA_027624675.1 bacterium | reverse complement strand
ATAACAGTACCTATATCTCTTCCTTCAATACAAACTTTGTTGAATTTTTTGGCAAATCTTCTTTGAAAATTTTTTAAAATATTTCTTATTATTTGTTGTTTTGCAATTATTGAAGTATTTTTAGAGATTTCAGGGGAGTGTAAAAGTTTATTATTTAATTTTTTTAAACTTAAGTTATTAAATCGCTTTTTTAGAAAAGAAATAATATTTTTTGGTTTTTCTTTAAGCAGATGGTAGCTTGCGTAGCGATAAAGTAAACCTGAAGATAAAAACTGCAAGCCATATTTTTTTGAAATAAGTTTAGCTCCTGTTGTTTTGCCACTTGCAGCAGTACCATCTGCGGCGATAACTAACTTATGGTGATTTTTTAATTTCAAAGTTTCCTCCAAGCGATTTAATGATTTTTAAAAAAGATGGTGAGGATGTTCTAACAGTTTCAAAATTTTTAATCTCAGCCTTGATACCAGTGACCAAAGATAAAATAACTGTACTCATGCAAATACGATGATCACCAAGATTTGGTACTTTAATAACTATATCTTTTTTTTGAATATTTGTTTGACCAAATATCTTCATTTCATTTTTTGTTGATTTACACTTTATACCAACTTGATTTAGTATTTTTTTCATTTCTTCAATTCGATTGCTCTCTTTATTGGCTAAATCTCCAATACCTCTAAAAACTGATGCACCTTTAGTAAGAGCAGTAATGACAAAAAGAATAGGATATTCGTCTGTTGCTGAAACATAATAATCCGGACTAGCTGTAATCGACTTTATTTTACTACTTTGAATTTCAATATCTCCGACTTCCTCGTGGTTAATTCTTTTAATATTTTTGAATTTTATTTTAGCTCCATGTTTTTTCAAAAGATTGTAAAAACCAATTCGTCTTGGATTTAAACCGACATGTTTAATTTTTAATTTAGCTCTTGGCGTGAGTAATGTTAGCGCTGTAAAAAAAGCAGCTGAGCTTGGATCGCCTCCTACATTAATTTTTAAGCTATCAAGGTGGTTTTTGCCAAAAACTTTAATATGGTTTTGTCCTTTGTTGTTTTTTTTAATTTTTAAAACATTTGGATTTTGTAGCAGCAGATTTTCAGTATGGTTTCTGCTTTGTTTTTGTTCAATTACATTTGTTGTACCGTTGGCATTAAGTCCGGCAAGTATAGCTGCACTCTTAAGCTGCGCTGAAACACCAGCTTTATATTCTATGCCGATGGGTATTTCTGAAGAAATAAGAGTTAGTGGAAAATTATTTTTATTTTCAGGTAAAAAAGTTGCACCAAATTCGCTCATAAGATTAATAAGCTTGCCCATACTTCTTTTATTTAAGGAATGATCTCCTTTCATTTTAACTTGAATATCTGGATTAGTAGAAAGCAAACTTATTAGCAACCTTGCAGTTGTACCTGAGTTTCCACAGTCTAAAACAGTGTTTTTTTTCGCATAAAGAGAACCAAGCCCTTTGCCGTAAACTAAATATTGTCCAGGTTTTATTTTTTCAATTTTAACGCCTAATTTTCTCAAACAACCAATACAAGAAAAAACGTCATCAGACTCTAAAACATTTTTTATTTCTGAAATATTGTGGCTGACAGCCCCAAGCAGAAAAGAGCGAATAGAAATAGATTTATCAGAGTCAACCTGAATAATTTTGTTGTAAGACTTGATTTGCTTAGACAAAAAGAGCGAAAAACTTTTATTTAACATTGCAATTATGCCCTAAATGATGATCCAAAATAGAGTTCAATTGCTTTTGAAGATTTTAAAATTTCAGCTGGTGTACCTTGTGCAATAATAGTTTGTTCGCCTAAGACGTAAGCTCTATCTACAATATCAAATAGATTGTTAACTTGGTGATCTGTTACTAGAATTGCGCAACCAAAGTTTTGAAGTTTTAAAATATATTTTTGAATATCTTGGACAACGATAGGATCTTGTGCTGCCATCGGCTCATCCAGTAAAACCACGCTTGGTTTGTTGATCAAAAGACGTGCAAGCATTAATCTTCTGATTTCTCCACCTGATAAATTTGAAGCATCAATATTTCTTAAGTGTTGAAGGTTAAACTCATCAAGTAACCTCTCAGTTAATTTGATTTGGTTTTCTTCATCTTTAATTACAATCTGACAAATACCTAAAAGATTATCGTAAACACTCATATCAAATACACTTCTTTGTTGACTTAAGTAGCCAATACCACCTTTGGCTCTTAGATGGATAGGTAGCTCTTGAATTTCTTTACCATTTAAAATTATTTTTCCTGTATCTGCATAGATCTCGCCAATAATAGTGCTGTATAAAGTAGATTTTCCTGATCCATTAGGACCTAACAAGCCTACACATTCACCAGGATAAAGCTCCATACTAATTTTTTTTAAAATAGATCTGCCTTTAAAAGATTTACTAATATCTTTAATTTGAAAGACAGGCTTATCTTTTTTAAATTTAATTATTCTAAAACCTTTTTTCATTAATTTTTAAGTTTTACGTTTACTTGTTTATTATCAAACATTGAGAAATTTAAAGTTTTATCTTTTAAATCATATTCTACATTATCTGAAGAAAATTCTCCTTTATCTATCGACATTCCTTTAACATTACCAGTGGCAATTAATTTAGCACTTGAATTTGAGTAAGACAATAAATCAGATAATAAAGTATGGGTTAAATAATCTGTTTTAACATTATCTTTAAAGTTCATATCACGAGTTATGTTATTATAAGTTCCAGAATAGCTAATAACTGTTAAAATTGTGTCATCTTTTAAATAAAATTTTGCCATCACTCCTTTCATATTAATAAGCTCAGGCGTTTCAGTTTTAAAATCAGCTCGTTCAGCATTTAATACATATCTATTTCCGTTTAGATCAAAGCCAGAATATTCAATATCTTTAAAACTATTAGTATCAGGATCAGTCTCAGCTTCTATTTTAACTAAAGTTTCTATTTTTTCGTTTTTATCTTGGTAAGTATTGTAAAGTAGAGTTGACGCAACAAGGAAAATAGTAAGTTGTACAAAGAGAAGATTTTTTTTTCGATTGGTCACTTTATTCCGTATTGTAAAAGAGAATGAATATGTACTATTCCTTTTAGTTTCTTTGATAATTTAGCTTTGTTGTAATCTTGTTCAGTTGTCACCAATAAACTTGTAATTTTCTTTTCATTCATAAGAGACAAGGCTTTAGAAGCTGGCGCTGATTCAAAGATAAATATAGGATTTGAGGTCATAAATTTTCTTAAGTGATCATCTTTTGAGTAATATTTAATCCCTCGTCTTGCATCACCATCTGTTAAAATTCCTTTAACCTGATTTTTTTCCATCACCACAACAAGTCCAAGTTTTTTTTGGTCAATCACTTTAGTGGCATCATAAATACTTTTATTAATATTAACTTTTGGCAGCTTATTACCAACAACCATTATGTCTTTAACTAATAACAAATTCTGTCCAATATTTCCTCCTGGGTGAAAAACTTTAAATCTTTCTTTAGAAAATCTCATTTTATTCATGAGCGCTACCGCTAAACAATCTCCTAATAATAAAGTGATACTTGTACTTGTGGTAGGCACTATGCCTGTTGGGTCAGATTCTTTAACTTGTGGCAAAAGTATTTTCACATCACTTGCTTTTAAAAGTAGACTATCTTTTTTTGAAGCTACACCAATAATTTTAATATTAAATCTATTTGCATAACGAAGCATATTTGAAATTTCTGAAGTATTGCCTGAGTAAGAAAAAACTAAAAGCAAATCTCTTTTATCAATTTGTCCAAGATCACCATGATTGGCTTCACTTGGATTTAAAAAGAAAGAAGAAATTCCAACAGAAGATAAAGTACTTGATATTTTTCTTGCAATTAGACCGCTTTTTCCTATGCCGGCAGCAATGACTTTACCTTTACAATTAGCTATTAACTCAACCGCTTTAATAAAAGATTGATCAAAAA
>JAQBTZ010000066.1 GCA_027624675.1 bacterium | reverse complement strand
TTATATTGCAGCATCAACCTTAGAGGATGCAGCAAATAAAGCTGTAAAAGCTTTAAAAAATTTAACAGAATAATCATGACAATTTTAATTGACGAAAAAACAAAAATAATAGTTCAAGGTTTTACTGGTAAAATAGGGTCTTTTCATGCAGATGAGATGATAAAATATGGTTCAAATATTGTTGGAGGAGTAACGCCTGGTAAGGGTGGACAGACTCATTTAGGTCTTCCAGTTTTTAATACAGTTAAAGAAGCTGTAAAAAACACAGGAGCTAGTACTTCAATATTATTTGTGCCTCCAGCATTTGCTGCAGATTCTGCTATGGAAGCTGCTGATGCAGGTATTAAAATATGCGTTGCTATTACAGATGGAATTCCATTTCACGACATGATTAAAATAAAACGTTATATGAGAAGGTATTCAAAGTCAGAAAAAATGACTCTGATAGGACCAAATTGTGCTGGCGTAATTAGTCCAGGTAAAGCTTTATTAGGTATAATGCCTGGACATATATATAAAGAAGGTAATGTTGGAATTATCGGAAGATCAGGCACATTAGGATACGAGGCAGCGCAACAGTTAAAAGATTTGGGAATAGGAGTTTCTACCAGTGTAGGAATCGGTGGCGATCCTATCAACGGAAGTTCATTTAAAGATATTATTGAAATATTTGAAAAAGATAAAAATACAGAAGTTATACTAATGATAGGTGAAATTGGTGGTCCTCAAGAAGTAGCAGCAGGTAAATTTGCTAAAGAAAATATGTCAAAACCTGTAGTTGCTTATATAGCTGGTTTAACAGCACCAAAAGGAAGAGTTATGGGACATGCAGGTGCTATAGTTTCTGCGTATGGGGAAAGTGCAGTTGAAAAAGTTGAGCTGCTAGAAGAGTGTGGTGTAATAATTTCTAAAAACCCATCCGTCATGGGAGAGACTATAAAGCAAGTTTTAAATGGCAAAAGAAATTAATTATAAAATAAAGAATGTAGAACTTTCTAAAAATATAAATTCATTAGGAAATATTTTAGGTAATGTTATCAAAGAACAAGAGAGAATTAAACTTTATAATAAGATAGAGCAAATTTGATGATCGTAATTGTTCGAGTTTAAATAAATTAATAAATGATTGAAAAAAATATTAAATCTAAAGATTTTAATTGGTCATGCAAACACACTTGGAGAAAAAGTGCCAAGAATACTATGTGGTGTGTTATTGGTTGTGCAATTGGAGACTTTGGAACAATTCTATTTTTTCAACTAACCGAAATTCCTTTTCCAGTTCTCGGTATAATGATCTTAGCAATCATTAATGGTTTATTAACGAGCATTATACTTGAAACTTTTATTTTAATGAGACAAGATTTTAAATTTGTTAAAGCATTAAAAACAGCTTGTGGGATGAGTTTCATTTCAATGGTGAGTATGGAAATCACAATGAATTTAACAGATTATTATTTAACAGGTGGAGCTCAACTTATATGGTGGGTAGTACCGATTATGTTAACAGTTGGCTTTTTAACACCATGGCCTTATAATTATTGGAGACTTAAAAAGTTTAACCAAGCTTGTCATTAAATCTAAGAATAGAAATAAGTTGTAAATGAAAAATATATTTACTTACTCTTTAATAGTTATCTTTCTTTTTATTGTTATTTTTTTGGGATTAGTTTTTTTTAATGAGAAGAATCGTAATGATGACAACTTCTCAAATTTAGTGAGTATGGAAAATGCGTCAGAACAAATTCTATTAGGCTCATCACTATATTTAGAAAATTGTGCTTCATGCCATGGGAATAAATTACAAGGTCAGCCTAAATGGAATATTGAAAAAGACTCTGATGGTCATAATTACGCTCCTCCTTTAAATGGCACTGGCCATACCTGGCACCACAACCAAGAATATCTTTTCAATATTATTCGTTATGGTTTTAAGAAAATGGACCCTAATTATAAAGGTAAGATGATGGGAAATGAAGATCTAACAGATGATGAAATTTGGTCTATACTAGCTTATGTTAAATCTATTTGGCCAGATTCAATTAAAGACAAATATGAAAGTACGAACAAGAATTAATTTTAATTCAGGTTTTTAAGTATTTCAAACACAACATGAAATTCAATCTATCGTGTAGACCTTTTTGATTCATTATTAGTTAAAGTTAGTTATAATAATAAGAGAAAGTTGAATCGAAGAAAGCTTTCTAAGCTTTAATAAATTTTTAAATTTTTCAAACTAAGTCTACTTTTTTAAGCCCTAATTGACAGTATTAATTACTTTACTTTATTTTGTAATATGGTTTAATACTTATGCGCTGATTTAATTCTAATTGCAGAGCGCATTATAAATCCTGCTAAAGTGAGAAGTCTTTTGACCACCGCTTTAGTCGGTGGTTTTTTTTTATCTTTTATAAAATTAAACCAGGCATTTAACTGAATTGTGCGCCTGACATACGTCGAAGCACTAAAAAAGGAGAAGATATGACTAATAATCTAAAAGAAACAATAAATAATCTACAGAAGGATTTTACAGCTAATCCAAAAAATGCTTTGGTACAATATGAAAGCAACTCAATCCTTAAGGAAGGACTTCAATCTGTAGTCACTCTTAGAGATCATAAATTGATAGTGGATGAACCCAAAAGTTTTGGTGGAAAAGACGAAGGACCCAGTCCAGTGGAGTTGATTTTAGCAGCTTTAGCAACGTGTCAGGAGATAACGTATAAAGCCTTTGCTACAGCATCCGGTATTAATATTGAAAGTGTTAGTGTTAATTTAACAGGTACGCTTGATTTGCAAGGTTTTTTAGCTTTAAATAAAAATACCAGACCTGGCTTTCAACATATTTCAGGTACTGTTGATATTAAGTCATCATCACCAAAAGCAGAAATAGATAAATTGATTGATACTGTAAATGAACATTGTCCAGTATTAGATATTTTATCAAAAGGAGTTCCCATTAAGTTATTCCAAAAGGTTTCTTCGAGCACTTCTGCTAATACAGGTCAAACTGAACAAAGAGCAAGTGTTGCTTAACTAATCTAACTTAAGCCCTATGAAAAATAGGGCTTAAGTCTTTTAAATTGATTATGAAAGTTTATATAATTCACGAAAATGATGAATGGACTTTATCTCTTAAGTTAGAACTTAAAAAATTAGAGGTAAATTTTGAAGATTGGCATGTTGAAAAAGCTAATATAGATTTAGGAAAAAATCCGCCAGAAGGAATTTTTTATAACAGGATGAGCGCAAGCTCTCACGCAAGAGGACATCGGTATGCCCCTGAATTCACAGCAACTATTTTAAATTGGTTAAAACATCATAAAAGAAGAATAATTAATAACGGAAATGCTTTAGCTTTGGAAATTAGTAAATCCTTGCAGTATTTAAAACTTAATGAAGCTGGAATTAAAACCCCAAAATCAATTTACTGTAATAGTAAAGAACAGATAATAAAAGCTGCTGATCATTTCTCAAAACCATTTATTACAAAACATAATAGAGCTGGCAGAGGCCTTGGAGTTAAGCTGTTTCAAAACAAAGATGAATTAAAAAAATATGTAAATGGATCAAATTTTGAACATTCAATAGACGGAATAACCATACTACAAGATTATATTGAAGCAAATCCAAAGGTTATTCATCGAGTAGAATTTATAAATTCTAAATTTTTCTATACAGTTCAAGTTGATGCGTCTGAATCTTTTGAATTATGCCCTGCTGATGCTTGTAATGTTGAAGAACAATTTTGCCCTACAAATCCAGATGGCAATAAATTTATGATTTTAAAAGATTACAAAAACTCAGAAATTGCAACTTATGAGAAGTTTTTAGAAGAAAACGATATAGAAATTGCGGGTATTGAATACATAACAGACACTAGCGGTATTCATTACAGTTACGATGTTAATACTAATACGAATTATAATTCTGTTGCTGAAAAAAAAGCAGGAATGTTTGGTATGAAACAAATAGCTCTCTTTTTAAAAGAAGAGTTGAAAAAAATTTAGTTTTATT
>JAQBTZ010000065.1 GCA_027624675.1 bacterium | reverse complement strand
ATTTGTTTTTGTTAAAGTAACTGGAGTAAATACAACAATTGTTTCTTGCTGTATGTTTTGCAGTGCGTCGTTAAACTGTGATATAAAGCTTGGCACTATCTCTACCCTGTTTTCTTTTTCAAGAGTTTTTACAACTGTATTAACAGCTTCAATAACTTGCTTTGCGTTATCTATGTTTTTAATATTGCTAATAGTTGTATTTACTATTGGTTTTAAATCCATAATTATAGATTTTCAATTGCTTGTTCGATGCTTTTTTTCTTAGCATCGTCTGATGTTTCAAGTCCTATCTTTGTTAATGCACTCTCTAAAATCTCTGCAACGTCTTGTTTTACAGTTTTCTTTAGCTCTTCTCTGTCTTTATCAAGTTGTAATTTTGACTGCGCTATAATCTCTTCTGCATCGGCTTTTGCCTTTTCTTTTAGCTCATTTCCAATTTGTTCTGATGCTTTTTTGCTTGCTTCAATAATTTTACTTGCTTCTTTTTTGGCGTTTTCAAGCTGTGCTACTGTTTTTGTTTCAAGATCTTCGTACTCATGTTGCATTTTTTCAGCATATGTTAATCCCTCTGTTATCTTATCTTCGCGTTTTTCTACTATCTTTAATAGTTTGTCTAACAAAAACCTATTAAATAGATAAACGAATACAAGAAATACAATAACCTGTTGGATTATTAATTTTAAGTTTATTCCTAGTCCTTCCATATTTTTATTAAGCTACAAATTTAAGTATTAATGCAACAACTAAAGCAAAAATTCCAATTGCTTCTGCAAATGCAATTGCCAAGATCATTAAGGTCTGAATTTTATCAGTTGCTTCTGGATTTCGTCCGACCGCTTCTACTGCTTTTGATCCAATTAGACCAATACCTAAAGCTGGTCCAAGTGTTCCAAATCCCATTATTAATCCTATCGCAAGCGCGTTTGATGCTTCAACATTCATTTTTTTTATTTGCACTAGCTAAACAAGATATTATTAAATATCTAGCTTAATTAATGACTATTATTATGACTACTAATACTTACACTTAAAAATACCAAAGTTAACATTGTAAATACAAATGCTTGTATTAAACCAACAAAAACCTCTAACCCTAAAAAAGGTAACGTACCAATGCTGTACGTTAGTGCTGATATTACTATAATTAGTACCTCTCCTGCAAATATATTACCAAATAGCCTAAATGAAAAGGAGATGATTTTAGTAAACTCTGAAAGTAATTCTAAGATTCCTACAAAACTATTTATTCCTGCTTCAAAGTACCCCATAACTCCCTTTTTAACTACCTTAAAGTTAAAAAACTTACTAGAATAGTTTCCAAGCCCTAGCTCTTTAATTGCAGCAAACTGGATTAAGAAAACTGATACAATAGCAACTGCAAGTGTGGTGTTTAGATCTGATGTTGGAGCTCTAAATAGATGCATCGCTTCTGCTTCATGTATTTCTTTTCCTTCAATTATTTCTTCAATTTTAGTTTGTGGAGTATATTTGATCCCGTTTACAAATGGTAATAGCCCAAACCAATTTGACATAAGTATAAAGATAAAAAATGAAAAGATAATTGGGAAATATGCTTTTGAATGTTTTTTACCTAAAATTGAGATTGAGAGTGAATAAAGTCCTGTAGTTATAAGTTCGACAATTGTCTGGTTTTTACTTGGCTTTTTAAGTTTAAGTGATTTTCCTGTTACAAAAGCATAAGCTAAAATTATTGTTACAACAATTATGCTTGTTAAAAATGAATTTGTAATTGTTAGTCCTAAAAAATGACCTAATGTTTCTGCTGCTATGGCAATGTGAATATCCATAAATATTATTTAACTAATAAATCAATTTCTATACTTAAGACGCCAATATCGTAACATATCAAATACTCAAGTGCAATTATTTAATTTTTGTATTCTTCAGCCTTTTTTAAAAACTCTAAAAATATCGGATGAGGTTTAACAGGGGAGCTTTTATACTCGGGATGAGCTTGTGTTGCTATAAAAAATGGATGTATTTCTTTTTGTAGCTCTATAAACTCAACAAAGAAATTATCTGGTGAGGTTCCAGCTATTTTCATACCCTTTTCTGATAAAGCCTGTCTGTAATCATTATTAAACTCAAATCTGTGTCTGTGTCTTTCAGAAACTATGCCCTTATCTGCATCTTTAAATGCGTTATGTTTTTTGTATATTTCGTAAGTTTGAGAGTCTTTATCAAGTACGCAGTCAAACCCACCTAGCCGCATACTAACTCCCTCACCTTTAATTTTCACATAATCATCAGTTTGTGGAATCAGATGAATAATAGGGTGTTTAGTATCTGGGTCAACCTCGGTTGAATTTGCTCCATCTAGTCCTAACACGTTTCTTGCAAATTCCACTGCAGCAAGTTGCATTCCGTAACACAGTCCTAAATATGGTACCTTATTTTCTCTAGCGTACTGTATTGCATTTATCTTGCCCTCTACTCCCCTACTTCCCCACCCTATTGGTACTATTATCCCATCAACGCCCTTTAGTGTTTCATTCATCTCTTTTTCATGTGTCTCAGAGTTAACCCATTTAAAGTTAACCTTTTGATGATTTTTCCAAGAGGCATGATTTATTGCCTCTATTAATGCATAGTAAGAATCTTTTAACACATGATCGCCCGTAGCAAAGTACTTTCCAACTATTGCAATTGTGACCTCAGTTTTATCTTGTGCTTTTATATCTTCTAATGTTTTGTTCCATGCGGTAAGATCTAAAGTGTTATGTGGCAGGTTTAATTTATCTAAAATTCTTGTATCTAGCTGTTGATTATGAAGCTCTTGAGGAATGTCTTCGATATGATCTAGATTGGGGTTTGAGATAATGTCGCGTTTATCTAAGTAACAAGAGTTAGCAAGTTTTTCTTTTCTAAGCTCGTCTAGTACAACCTCTGATCTTGCAATTATAAAGTCAGGCTGAATGCCCATACTATTTAATGTCTGAACTGAAAGTTGAGTTGGTTTTGTTTTAGGCTCACCAATATGATTTGGAACCGGAACATAGCTTACATGTACATGTAAAACATTATCTCCCTCCCGGTGTTTCATCATTCGTGCAGCTTCGTAATAAAAGATGTTCTGATACTCCCCTGCAGTTCCTCCTAGTTCAATTACAACAATTTCGGCATCTTGCTTTTTTGCAGTTTCCTTTATTCTTCTAATGATTTCCTCAGGTACATGTGGTATTGGATCTACCGTTTTTCCTTCGTAACCCATGTTTCTTTCTTTATCAATTATAGTTTTGTAAATCTGACCCATTGTAATAAAGTTTCCCCAGTTCATCTCTTTATTTAAAAATCTTTCGTAATTTCCTAAATCAATATCAGCCTCAAGTCCGTCTTCGCACAAAAATGGATCTCCATGTTCGATAGGATTTATTGTTCCAGAGTCAATATTTAAATAGTTTTCAGATTTAATTGGGACAACTTTATAACCTCGTTGTTGAAGTAATAGTGATATTGATGAAGTAGTAAGACCTTTTCCAAGTCCTGATAAAACTCCACCTGAAACAAATATGTAATGAACATTATTTTTCTGCACGACTTAGTATATTAAAATTTTTCTAAAATAGAAAGGGGGAGCAAGATGAATATAACGATAAGTATGTTGATAGTCGGATAGAGGTTGATTTGATTAAAGATATTATAACCCCTGGGGTTGTTTAGTTATCTTTTAGTTATCTTCTTTTTATAAATAACCAAACTAACCAGAATATAAAAGGTGTTAGTAAAAATAACCACCAGTATTTAATTAAGAAATTTATCAGGTCAGAATTTTTTGTAGAATCGCTTAAGTTTATATTTACATTTTTTTCAGCTAGAACATCTCCCTTTTCTTCAAGGATTTTTTCTGTATTTGCTCCTTCTACTTGTCCATCATCAGTAGCAGTAACTGTATTTGGAACTATAATTGCAGGTGTTGCAAAAGTTTCTGTGATTACAATAATTTCTTGTGTTTCATCTTCTGGTATCTCAATCTTAACTTTTACACTACCACCTTGATTACCTGCTTCATCAAATGAAACTAGTAAATAGTAATAGGTGTTTCCTCTGTCTACATGG